>NZ_JBSWYJ010000019.1:0-111779 GCF_056161045.1 Flammeovirga sp. AWQ4_249 | reverse complement strand
GTAGAAGGAACAGTATTATCAACTGACTTATCAGATGGTATGGAAGTAGAAACTTTAGGTGGAGCAAAATATATGGTATCACTTGGGTCATCAGTAATGATCGGAAATGCAACAGTAGCAGCAGCCGATCAAATGGCCTCAAATGGTGTAGTTCATGTGGTTGATATGGTTTTAATGGAGGAAGAAATGCTTCCAACTATCGTAGAATTAGCTCAAGCGACTGAAGATTTATCAACATTAGTATCAGCAGTAGTAAAAGCTGGTTTAGTAGAGACCTTATCAGGTGGAGAGTACACAGTATTTGCACCAGTTAATTCAGCTTTCGAAGGAGTTGATTTAGATGCTTTAACAGCAGAAGAAGTATCAGCAATCTTATTAGATCACGTGGTAGAAGGAACAGTATTATCAACTGACTTATCAGATGGTATGGAAGTAGAAACTTTAGGTGGAGCAAAATATATGGTATCACTTGGGTCATCAGTAATGATCGGAAATGCAACAGTAGCAGCAGCCGATCAAATGGCCTCAAATGGTTTAGTTCATGTAGTTGATATGGTTTTAATGGAGGAAGAAATGCTTCCAACTATCGTAGAATTAGCTCAAGCGACTGAAGATTTATCAACATTAGTTTCAGCAGTAGTAAAGGCTGGTTTAGTAGAGACCTTATCAGGCGGAGAGTACACAGTATTCGCACCAGTTAATTCAGCTTTCGAAGGTGTTGATTTAGATGCCTTAACAGCAGAAGAAGTGTCAGCAATCTTATTAGATCACGTAGTAGAAGGTACAGTTTTATCAACTGATTTATCAGATGGTATGGAGGTTGAAACTTTAGGTGGAGCTACTTATACAGTTTCAATTGATGGTGAGACTGTAATGATTGGTAATGCTACAGTTTCTATCGCTAATAATGAAGCTTCAAATGGTGTGGTACACATCATCAATGCAATATTAGATGCAAACATGTAAAAAAATATAGAGGAATCTACAGTTTAGGTAAATTAAAAAACTAGATTCCTCACTTACTAAAATAGTAAAAAGGAATACATCCTTCAAAAGAATACAATTCTGCTATACAACTTAAATGTTGTGAAATCTAAAGTTTAATTATCTGATTTATCTGATGATTAGATAATATAAACGTAAGGGGATGCACATTTAGCGATGGATAATTCTTGATATGATCAATATTTCATATTACTATAAAAAGTAAAGACCGATTAGTTAATCATAGAATAGAGTATTAGCAACAAAAAACCACACCGTTCTTAATGGTGTGGTTTCTTTTATTAGCAAGTGCTATTCGGGTTTTCAAAGTTATTACTTTCATCTTCATCTCGATCAGTGAGACATTTGAAATCCTTTTCTATTAATAATTTTAATGTTGATCCATCTTCATTTTCTTGAACAGAAGAAAATCCTACAGTATTTGATCCGTGCCATTCATTGATTTGATCAACATTTAGACAAAATTGTAATCGATTATTTTCCATTTCAACTTTCATATCTCCTCTTTCTATAGATTTTACACCATAAGAGAAGGATGTTTTTCCTAATTGAGAAACAGTCCAAACTTCACCATCTTTATGAAGCGTATCAAGATCGACTTTATTTAAACGAACTCTGATACTATTGTCTAATAATCTTAATTTCATGATCTATTTTTTATAAAACCAAATAGGTAATTTTTCATTTTTACTAAAGTTAGAACGATCTCCGTCTAACTCCAAGAAAGCGTTTGCTTTTACGAGACTTGTTAGATCTCCTGATCCACCTCCTTTTATAGGGTAGGCAAGTAATTCACCCTCGTCATTGTATTTTGCCTCTACTTGGAGAAAGAAAGTCAATGGTTTTTTGAACGAATAGTCTTCTGCAAGCGTTGCCCACTTTTTGATTAATGGTTTATGAATTATGTTTTGCTGAAATAGCCAAGGAATAAAATATCTATTCGTACATAGGTAAGTAGAAACAGGGTTGCCCGGCAATGCAAAAATAGGTTGATCTTCTTTTGTAATACCAAACCAAAAAGGTTTACCAGGTCTTTGTCTTATTCCATGGAATTGTTTTCTGACTTCCAATTCTTCAAATACTTGAGGTAAATAATCAAATTTTCCTTTTGAAACACCTCCACTAAATATAAAAATATCAAAATTCTTGAAAAGAGCATTGATTTCATCTTTTAGTGTTTCATAATCATCTTTTAGATGGAAAATCGTAGATGTAATTCCTTCTTCTTCTATTCTACTTTTAATCGTAAAACAGTTAGACATTCTAATTTGATGAGGGGCTGGGGTGTCACTGATATCAACTAACTCATCTCCAGTAGCAATAATCGCTATTTTTGGAAGTGTATAAACATCAACTTTAGTTTTACCTACAGTTGCTAATAAACCAATTTCAGCAGAAGTTATCCCTTGACCACTTTCTAAAAGGAGATCATTTTTATGTTGATCGATACCTTGAAGGTGTACGTTACCAAATTGTTGGATTTCTTTGAAGTCAGCAACGTTCATATAGTCTCCGTTTTTTTCTGTCCATTCATAAGGGATGACTACATCAACATTATTGGGTAACATTGCACCCGTCATTACTTCTAAGCAATGATTACTGCTTTTAAGCGTCATTTGAGGACTACCTGCTGCTTGAGTACCTTCTATAAAAAAAGTGTGATTTCCTTTTTCAATTTCCTTAAAATTTATAGCAATTCCATCCATAGCTACTCGATTGAATGGAGGGAAATCTCTATCAGCATAAATATTTTTAGCTAGTACTCTACCGTTAGCTTCAGAAAGAGATATGCTTTCTACTTTTTTCTTAAAGGTAATTTTTGAGATTATTTCTTCAACCGCTGAAGGTTCTATCAAATGATTTTGCATACAAGTTTGTTTATTCTGAAATTGTCTTCCGAAATTACTTATTGATCTTATAAGAATGAAAAAAGAAGACGAAAAAAATACATTAACACACCTAGATAATGATGGAAATCCATCTATGGTTGATGTTGGTGATAAAAATATAACTAAACGTATTGCGATTGCCCAATCCATTATTGCTTTTCCAAAAGAAGTAGCGATTCAGATTAAAGGTCAAGATAATGCAACAAAAAAAGGTTCTATTTTTCAAACAGCAATGATTGCAGGTATTATGGGGACCAAAAAGACATCAGATCTGATACCATTGTGTCATCCACTTCCTTTAGATAAATGTAATATTGAGATCAATTGGTCTTCTGAGACTGAAATTACCATCATAAGTACTGCATCTGTAACGTCAAAAACAGGAGTCGAAATGGAAGCGCTTACTGGAGCAACGGTAGCTGCGTTGACCATTTATGATATGTGCAAGGCATTGTCTCATGATATCGTAATTAAAGAAACTAAATTAATGCATAAAACGGGAGGGAAATCCGATTTTAAAAGATGAAACATCAAAAACACGCCAAACTAACAAGGAGAAATATTGGAAACTTTGGTTGTAATGAAATTGCAATCATGGGGACAACATGTGGTGATATTAAGAATTTTGTTGCAGAAATTTCAACAGAATTAGCACCATTAAAAGTTGCTTTTTTGGATATGGATCATAAAAGTGATGAGGAAGAAAAAGCAAAATCATTTTTTGGGAAAACAGTAGTTTCTTATACAGATAAGATTAATTTTAAACGTTTTGATACTCAAGAAGGATATTCTTCATTTGAATTAAGACAGTTGTTTAAAAGTTGTGAGATCACTTTGGTAAATGGAAATCATTTTGAAGGTGAAAAACAATTACTTTTTGTTGATAGTAGAAAGCCGTTATTAAAAAAGATTGCGAAGATAAAGCATCCTATAGCAGTAATTTTTACTGATGGGAACACTGAATTGCCAGAGGATCTTTTATCAGAAAAGCCAGAATTAGCCAAACTACCTACATTTTTTGCTGATGAAAAAGTAAAGATTACCCAATTTATCAAAGAACAATCAATTATAATTCCTAAGTTAAAAGGACTTGTTTTGGTAGGAGGGAAGTCAACAAGAATGGGTAAAGATAAAGCAATGCTTACTTACCATGAGCAACCCCAATGGAAACATACTTATGATTTGCTTTCTCAGTATTGTGATGAAGTATTTGTCTCTGTTGCGGATGAAAAAGAAGAATTTGCTGAAGTAAACCAAATTACTGATAAATTCTTAGGTCTTGGACCGAAAGGAGGAATTCTCTCTGCTTTTCAAGAAGATCCTAATAGTGCGTGGTTAGTGGTTGCTTGTGATTTACCATTACTAAGTGAATTGTCATTAACTCAATTGGTGGAAAATAGGAATCCACAAAAATTTGCTACTTCATTTAAAAGTCCAACATTAGCATTTCCTGAACCATTGATTTGTATTTGGGAACCAAAAATGTACGGAAGGTTATTAGAATTTCTAAGTTGGGGTTATTCTTGTCCAAGAAAAGCTTTGATCAATAGCGAGATTGAATTACTCATCGCAAATCAAGAGCAAGAAATGACAAATGCGAATACTCCTGAAGAATTTAATTCGATAATGGAAAGTCTTTAATAAAAATACCCCAACATTTGATGATAAAATGTTGGGGTATTTTTCTAGAAGAGATCCCAGTTTCCTTTCCCATAATAAGAGGGTAAAACAGGGTTGTGTACTGTATTGACTTCTACTTTGGAGCTATCGAATTCTACTAATCCTTTTCCAAAAGAAGTAATTCCCATTAATGACTCTTCTGTTAGCCATTTTGTAGGAATATCTTTTAGATTTAAATGTCTGATATTCTCTTTCATCTGATCAGAAGATAATTCTTTTGTACCCATTACCCATCCCCATTCACCTAGAGTAAGTACTTGATTTCTAAGAGGTATAGTATTAAATCCAGCATTTTGCATTGTTTTTTCGATACAATAAAAGGCTTTTGTCGCATAATATGGACTTCCTGCTTGTGTGACGATTACACCGTTTGGACGTAAATGATGCCAACACATTCGGAATGTTTCTTTTGATTGTAAACGACCTAATTCAATAGATTTAGGGTCAGGGAAGTCCATTAAGATAACATCGTAGAAATCTTTAGTATTTTCTAGATAAGTAAATGCATCTCCATTAATTACATCTACTTTTGAATCATTTAAAGCTCCACCATTTAGTTTTACAAAAATAGGATTGTTTTTTCCTAAATCTGTCATTCCAGGGTCAAGGTCAACTAAGGTCACTTTTTCAACCGATGGGAATTTTAAAACTTCACGAGCAAGGCAGCCATCACCACCACCTAGAATCAATACATTTTGTGGTCTACCGTTTAAAGCTAAAGCAGGTATCGCCATTGGTTCATGATAAAGCCATTCATCAAATGTACTCAATTGAAGGTGTCCATTAATATACAACCAATAATCTTGCTTCCAACGTGTGATAACAAGTCTTTGATAAGAGGTCTGTTTCTGAAAAACTACTTCATCTTTGTAAAGTTGTTGCTCTCCATAATTGATAACATCTTTGGCTTTGAACATTCCAATACCAATAATTACAAAAAGAACAACACTACTTACTTTTAAGTTTTTTACCCAAGTAGGAGAAATAATATCATCAAGTCTCCAAAGTAAAAGTATGGCTACACTTAAGTTGACAAAGCCTAAAATAAAAGGAGTGTAGGTTAAACCTAAAAAGGGTAAACCAACAAAAGCAAAGAAAAGTCCACCGAATAAACTTCCGAAATAATCCTTCTCCATTACTGAAGATATATTGACTTTTAAAGATTCGAAAGAATCATTGAGACGTGTGGCTAAAGGAATCTCCAAACCAATTAGAAATCCAATACAGATACTTGTAAAGTAAATTAATACCCCATCAATAGGTAATGGAAATACATGTAATGACTCATTAAAACTCACATAAGCAGAAATACCATAAGCTATTATTGAGCTGAAAGAAACTAAAAATGATAGGATGAATTCAACAACAATAAATTTTTCAATTAGGTCTTTGTCTAAATACTTACTGAATCGACTACCTAATCCCATGGCAAAAAGCATAAAAGATAAGGTAAGTGTCCATTGAAATACAGAATTACCCAGAAAATAGGTGGCTAAAGTGGATAATACATATTCTGCAACAATACCCGATAATCCAGTGGCAAATAATGCCAGTTTTAAAGTATTAGATTTTGATAAAAAAGAAGTTTTCATTTGCTAGTTTGAAACAAAAACCCTCAGTTGTTCTACTGAGGGCCAAGCTATATTTTATATATAAAAAATCTTTATTTTCCTCCTGAAGATGAAGATCTAGAACGAGAAGATGAACCGCTACCGTATCTTGAACTAGAACTATTGTATCCAGATGCACGAGAACCAGCTGCTGAACGAGCAGGTGAACGACTTACACTGTTATTTACTGTATTTTTAAAGCCACTATTACTTCTCATACGACTAGAAAAACTTGGATTAGCTTTTGAGGCTCCAGATGAATAACTTCCATATCTTGGAGATCCAGAACTACCACCATAGTAATTTCTTCCTGAAGAATAATGTCTTCTATAATCAACATAGGTAGATCTGTAAATTGGACCATAATACCCCATACCAAAGATACTTCTCAACATTGCATATCTTCCGTAGAATTCCCAGAAACTTGTTCCAGTGCTAGGATTCGTACGCCATTGTCCATATTGAGAATTTCCAACATATCCAGAATAGCCAGGAGGTGATACTTGTTTGCTTAGTTTACCATTCACTTTAGAAGCGACTTCCATTCCAATATCACCTGAGTGAAGGTTGAAAAAAGATTCTGAAACAGGATACCAAGCTGTAATCGTTTCTTTAGGGATACTATCCGTTCCCATAGTGATTACTTTATATTGATGTTTATATTCGTCTGCAGAAAATAAGTGTTCATCTGCATCCATATCATGAAGTAATATTGTATAATTTTGAATACTACTCATGTCTATTATCAGTTGATCTACAGGTGTTTTTCTAAACTTTTCCTGAGATGAACAAGAGATTAAAAATAGAAATGATAAGAATAATAATATTCTTCTATATGTGAATGTTTTTGTTTGCACGTTAATAGGTAGTTGATTTTAATATTTTGATAAATATAACTTATTTGTTAGGAAGAATGTTTGTAAAAGCAGAAGGAGGGTAAACCTTTCCAGCAGATGCTTCAAATTCTTCATCACCAAATTGTTCTAATGTAATAATATTTTTTTCGGAATCATCATAATATTCCCAACAGATATATTCTAAGCTATCATTACTATCAGTAGTATGAACATTTCTCCAATAACCAACACTTTTAGAATCTCTGTAATACGTTACACCATTAAAGACAATTTGTTTGGGTGGTTTACCTTTGCTTTGAATATCATCTTCAACTTCTTCAGGTAATTTACCCCACATGATCTTTTTGGATACAGTTCCTGAAATAGTTCCTTCATCCTCTACACTTAAAAATACAGATTCTGAAGCACTATCTAATTTAAATTCGTAAGAAAACTCATTGTCTCCCCAGTCATATTCAAATTCCTCAGTAACCTCCCAAGTTTGTAGATCAAAGTCTAGAATGTAACCTTTTCTAATATCAGTGATTTTAATATTGGTAGGGTCATAATGAGCGACCTCTTTCTTTTTCTTTTTAAAAAATCCAAATGGCATAGTATTATATTTTATTTGACACTATCAAATATAATATAAAAGTCCACATTAGTCTGTTTCTATGATAGAAAATTTTCGACCTTCTTTGGCGAGATCAGTGTTTTCAAACATAGTTTTGGCTTCGTCTAACAATACTTTTAGATCTCCATATCGAGCAGAGAAGTGTCCTATTAAAAGATTGTTTACCTTTGCTTCTTTTGCGATTTGACCGGCTTGAAGGGCAGTAGTATGATAGGTATTGTTTGCTTTATCTAAATGTCTATGCATAAATGTAGATTCATGGTATAGTAAATCTACGCCATAAACTTTAGAAATTACGCTTCGACTAAATTTTGTATCTGAACAAAAAGCATAAGAGCGAGACTTTCTAGGAGGTAAAGTGACATTTTTGTATTCAATAGTTTCTCCTTGAAATTGTATGTTCTCTCCTCTTTTTAATGCCCTGAATGCATCAAAAGGTAATCCTGAGGGTAATTTTTCAGGGATAATTCTATACTGCTTTTGTTTTTCTCTAAATAGAAAACCAGTACAAGGAACACGATGCGTTAAAGGAATAGTTTCAACCGTAATATGATCGTTTTCGAAAATGACTTCAGAAAACATAGTAGGGTTGTCATACAAGAAGATATCGTAATTTAATTCTGTATGCGAATGCTTAAAGCTAGCTAACAAAACTTCATCTAAACCTCTAGGTCCGTGGATATATAGGGGTGCCGTTCTACGTTGGATATTCATCGTAGACAAGAGTCCTGGTAAACCGAAGAAATGATCTCCGTGAAGGTGACTAATGAATATGTGCTCAATTTTATGTAAACTAATACCTAAATCAAGCAACTGATGCTGTGTAGCCTCACCACAATCAATTAGAAATTGATGATTACCGATACGAACATGTTGAGATGTCATGTGCCTTCCTTTTACGGGAACGGCGGCACTTGAACCTAATATTGTTATTTCGAACGACAAGGGATAAGTTTGTTAGTAAAAATCAGTAAAAGCTCGAAATGCAAAAATCGCACTTCGAGCTTTATAAAAATAATGCTATTTATTAATAAGGCTTAATTTTCTTCTTCGCCTTCAATATCTTTTTCGATTTCGTGTAAGAATACAGAATCAATAGCTTCTTGAACCGTAGGTAAAAGATTTAAAACTGTTTCTAATTTAGAAATCTTGATTAATTTCATTACGTGCTCATTTAATCCAGCTAAAACAAGACGGCCATTAACTTCTCCAGCAAGTCTGTTTGCAACTAGAATAGAGCTTAATCCTGATGAATCAACGTACTTAACGCTCGATAAATCAATAATTAAATTCTCAGTACCCGATTGGAACATAGTAACAATCTCAGCTTTTAACTGTGGTGCTTTTAAAGAATCTAATTTCTCCTCTTCAGGGATTAATACAGTATATTTTTCGCTTTTATTTACAGAAAATCTCATAATTTCTTAATATAGTCTATCTTAATAAAAAGCAATATACACACAATTTTTTAACTGATCGTAAAATTATCCTAATTGTGTGGATATTGAATTAAAAATTTCTTCGTCACGATGATCGTAGGTTGTTTTATCAAACTTTTCACCTGTGATCTTTTCGTACAATTCAATATATCTATCAGAAATAGAATTAACAAATTCATCCGTCATTATTGGTTGGACTTGCCCTTCTTTTCCTTGAAAGTTATTCTTAATTAACCATTGTCTAACAAACTCTTTAGATAACTGTTTTTGTGGTTCATCATTCGCTTGTCTTTCTTCATATCCTTCTTTGTAGAAGTATCTAGAAGAGTCTGGCGTATGTACTTCGTCAATCAAATAGATTTCTCCATTGTATTTCCCGAATTCATATTTTGTATCCACTAAAATCAGACCTTGTTCATCAGCAAACTCAGTGCCTTTTTGGAATAAAGCATAAGTATATTTTTCTAATTGAACGTAGTCTTCTTCTGAAACAATACCTTGTGCAAGAATTTCTTCTCTTGAGATATCCTCATCATGTCCTTCTTTTGCTTTTGTAGAAGGAGTAATGATTGGAGTTGGAAGCTTATCATTCTCTTTTAACCCTTCAGGTAGCGCTACACCACAAAGCATTCTTTTACCTGCTTTATACTCTCTCCATGCGTGACCGGCTAAATAGCCTCTAATCACCATTTCGACTTCGAATGCATCACACTTTTTACCAATGTGCACATTAGGACTTGGTGAATCTTCTAGCCAATTAGGAACTACATCTGCAGTCAAATTAAGAAATTTTTCTGCGATTTGGTTTAAAACTTGGCCCTTGTAAGGAATTGCTCGATCAAGTACAACATCAAATGCTGAAATTCGGTCGGTGGCAACGATGGCAATCTTATTTTCGAAGAAATACACATCTCTGACTTTGCCGTGGTAAACACCTGTGGCATTTTCGAAAGAAAAGTTGGTGCTTTTAATTGCGTTCATAACTAAAAAATGATGTACTTAATTTAGGTATATATTAAAATTTAGCTGCAAACATACACAGTATCTAGGTTTTATTGCAATTTTATATTAATCAATTTTGAAAAGATTTTTGAGTTTGTCGTAAACAAAGAATGATAGTCAGTATAGCATTTGTAATTAAATTCTAATATTATAATAATTTTTAGAATTTATATTGATTTTCCTTGAGATTTTTGGAAAATTGTTTGTAGTTTTAATGGGTGAATAGAAAATTGTTTTTTACTATTCAATTATACGAACTTCTACAGGGCGGATGCAGATTATCACGTAACCTGTTTTTTTAAATTATTATCATAGATTCTCATGTTAGACTTAAAAGATAACATCCTTGACAAATTAGCCGGTTTATATTCAGGAAAACTATTTAAAGTAGTTGATGATTATAAATATGAAATAGATGCACAAACTTCCATTACTGTAGACGATATGAATAATGTTCGTTTGGAGATTATTATGGATGGTTGTGAGAGTGGTGAAACATTGCCTCTAGCAACAAAAGAAGTAGCTTCAGATATGTTTGAAGTTTGTTGTAATGATAGCGAGGAAAGCTTAGAAGGTAAAGTAGACTTATTGAATAAAATGTTAAGCTTTAGAGTAGAAAGTCCAAGAAGTGGTGAAACACAATTTGTTGGTTGCTTATAATCTTGAACTTCCTACTTTTTTATAGTTGTGACTTATCTTGAGTAGATTAAATCTCTAGCACTTATCATAGCGCCTTCGCTAGGTTGTGCACCACCAATCATTTGAGCAATTTCTAATACCCTTTCTTTTTCAGTTAGAGTTCTGATTTTACTGACTGTAGCTTCACCTTCGTGATCTTTGTAAACATAATAATGCTGTTTACCTAGTGCTGCAATTTGTGGTAAATGACTGATTGTGAATACCTGATGGTTATCACTCATTTCTTCCATAATATTACCCACCTTAATAGCGATTTCACCTGAAATACCTGTGTCAATTTCATCAAAGAAAATTGTAGGTAAAGAGGTCTTACTTGCTAAAATATATTTAATCGCTAACATTAATCTAGAAAATTCACCCCCTGATGCAGCATCCCTTAAAGGAAGTGGCGTTCGTCCTTTATTTGCTGTAAACAAGATTTCAACTTCATCTACACCAGATGCAGAAACTTCCGTAATCTTTTGATCAACTACAATTTTTCCGTTAGGCATACCTAGATCATTCAGCGCATTATTCAATTCTTCTGTCAAAGGAACAATTACTTTTTTACGTGCTTCAGATAAGGTTTCTGAGATCTCCATTAAAGTTTCATACGCTACTTTTTTCTCTGTTTCAGCTTCTAATAACGCTTCATCAAAGCTTTCTACTTTATCGACCTTAGTTCTTAATTCTTCTCTTTTTTCAATAAGTTCATTAAGATCATTTACTCTGTGCTTTTGTTGTAAGCCATAAACTTGATCTAAGGTCTCTTTGATTTGGAAGATTCTCTCTTGATCGAAAAGTAATTCATCTTCTTCTCTTTCAATTTCAGAAATTATATCTCTAAGTTCAATATGACAACTGTCTAGTCTATCTCTTAAATTAGAAAGACTTTCTGAGTAGTTAGATAACCCAGACATCTCTGAGATTGATGTATATATTGATGAGTCTGCAGAAAAATCTGAAGTGCTAAGTGCTTCTAATATAGTATTTAAAGCCACTTTGATATTTTCAGCGTTTTCTAATTTTTCTAACTCTTTTTCTAATTCTTCTTGATTGATATCATCTAGATTTGCTTCATCTAATTCGTTTAATTGAAACTGATTAAATTCAAATTCCTCTTTTACTTGATGATATTCATCTAATAAATGCTGATATGCTTGGGCTGTTTTTCTATACTCTTTGTAAGCAACAAAAACATGTTCCACTTTCCCTTCTAAACGACCGTATGAATCAACTAGGTTTAATTGATAAATATTAGAACCTAATTGTAATGTATCGTGTTGAGAGTGAATATCCATCAAATGTTCACTGATTTTACGCATTACTTCTAATCGTACAGGAGTATCATTGATGAAAGCTCTAGATTTCCCACTAGGAGTAATTTCTCTTCTTAATAAAGAAACATCTTCATAATCTAATTCTAGATCATCGAATACCTCTTTTAATTTATAAGAAGAAACATCAAATGTACCTTCAATGACACATTTAGAAGTTTGATCAAATAAAGCTTTTGTATCAGCTCTACCACCTTTTAATAAACCAAGTGCTCCAAGCATGATAGATTTACCAGCTCCAGTTTCACCTGTGATTATATTTAATCCTTTATTAGGAGTAATTTCAGTGTGTTCAATTAAGGCGTAATTTTTTATCAGTAAATTTTTTAACATAACGATGTTATTTGATGATAACCCAATGCTTTATTACGTTTGTAATCAAAATGTGAGGTAGAAAAACATGGTTTTCAACATTCACTTTGCCAAATTTACAAGAAATGTTTAAAAAATGAATAAAAAAATCGTAGTTGCATCAAAAAATCCTGTAAAAATTAATGCAGCACTGTCTGGAATGCAGAAAATATTACCAAATGTTCAATTTGATGTCACAGGTTGTAATGCTCCTTCAGATGTGTCAGATCAGCCAATGACTGACCAAGAAACTTGGCAAGGTGCTTTTAATCGTGCAAATAATGCTAAACAAATGATGCCTGATGCTAATTACTGGGTCGGTATGGAAGGAGGTATTGACAAAGATGAAGAAGGAAGAATGTTGGCTTTTGCTTGGATGTGTGTGATTGATGATCAAGGAAAAATGGGAAAAGGAAAGACGGGTGTTTTTTACTTGCCGCCAAAAGTACAGCAATTAGTAGAAGAGGGAATAGAATTAGGTCATGCTAATGATCAAGTTTTTAATGAAGTTGGATCGAAGCAAAAAGGTGGAGCCGTAGGATCTTTGACGTTAAATGCTTTAGGAAGGACTGAATATTATGTTCAGGCAATGATTTTGGCTATGATTCCATTAGTGAATCCGAAATTATATTAAAAAAAGAAAGGGTTTAGAAGAAAAAAAATTTCTAAACCCTTCACTTAATTGTTAAGAGGAGTGATAAAAAGTGGAACTTTCTATCATTCGACCTTTCAATAAACAAATGTTAATTATAAAAAACAAGAATTATTGTATTTTTTACACAAAACATGTAATGTATTAAATGTGTATTTCAATAATAATTTTTTACTCAACAGCTTTGTTAATATGATATTTTGCTTTTCTTGCTGTTTTTTCAACACTACTTAACTCAAGTTTATCGTAAGCTAAGAAGCCAATAATACATATTACAGCTATAGTTAAAAGTTTTATTGCTGTTTTTGCAATTCTCCATGCTACTAAAATAACTGCTAGTACTACTAATACTAATGTTATTTTTTGACCATCTGATAAAACGGCAAAAAATTCAAGAACTTTATCCATGATTTAGATAGTTAAAAAAGTCTATGATTTATTTTATGTCAATGATAGGTATTTTTTACTAATCTTAAAGAGTTTTATCTAAGAAATATTATACTTCATACCAAAATTCTAGTATTTATATTGTATCTTAAAATAGATTATTAAAGAACTTCATTAAATTTGCAATAAACTGCATATAATACATAAACTATAGAACTAGTATGTTATCCAAAAAGACAAAATATGCCTTAAAAGCATTACGATTTTTGGCTTCAAAATATGGAGAGGGACCTGTTTTAATTAGTGAAATCGCTAACAAAGAACATATCTCTCAGAAATTTTTAGAGAGTATTCTTCTCGAACTTCGAAAAGGAAGGGTATTGAGTAGCAAAAAAGGAAAGGGTGGAGGATATTACCTTATCAAAGATCCACATGAAGTGACACTGTGTGATATTCATAGGATGATAGAAGGACCTATTGCTCCTTTGCCTTGTGTAAGCTTAAATTACTACGAACCTTGTGAAGATTGTGAAGACGAAGTAAGTTGTACACTCAAGAAAGTAATGTGTGACGTAAGGGATGCTCAGTTAGATATCCTAAAACAAAAATCTTTAGTTGATCTAATTCCTGAAGGAGGAAAAATTCCAAAATCAGATCTATTGGATCAATAAAAAAAGCTACTTAGACCTAAATTCTAAGTAGCTTTTTTGTTGATATGGTAAAATGTTTAATCTTCCATTGCTTCCATTCTCTGAAGTAATGGAGGATGTGAATAATGCATTTTTACATAATTTGGATCAGGAGTTAAATTACTCAACGAATCCACAGATAATTTCTTTAAAGCACCAATTAAGGCATCACTAGAAGAAGTCTCTTTAGCATAAGCATCAGCTTCAAATTCATTTTTTCTTGAGAATGCATTGACAATTAAGCCTGTTACTAAAGAAATTGGGCTATAAAGCATAGAAAATGCGATCAAATTCAATGGCGATAAGATATGTCTTTTTGCATTGGTGATAATATCTTGGGGTTTAGATACTCCCATTGCTTCAGCTAATTCACTAGAATTGATAAATAAACTCAATAGGAATAAAGTGATGAACATATTTAATGCTGAAATGAAGAACATTTGAAGAGTATGTTTTCTCTTGTAATGACCTACTTCGTGAGCTAGTACAGCTACAATTTCTGGCGTAGAAAGCTTTTCAATTAATGTATCATATAATACAATATTTTTATTGCCACCTAATCCACTAAAGAATGCATTGGCTTTCGTTGATCTTTTTGATCCATCCATCACCATAATTCTACCTAATGGGAAATCTACTCCTTCAGCATATTTCTCAATCGCAGTTCTCAGTTCACCATCCTCTAGAGGTGTGATTTTATTGAACATCGGTAAAATTAAATTGGCATAAAACATTGTTGCACCTAATGCAAACAACATAAAAACAACCCAAGCAATGACCCAATACGTATCAGGGAAGTTCGAATAAAATGCAATAAATCCCCATAAAAGAAGACCACCAATGATTCCTCCTAGAGCATACCCTTTAATTTTATCAAGGATAAAAGTTTTTGTTGTCATTTTATTGAACCCGAACTTTTCCTCAATTTTAAAAGTATTGTATAACTCAAATGGAATTCCAATAACATCAGAAATTAATGCGATGATTGCAAAAAATGCTAAAACTTGACCTGTAGACGATTCAAATTCACCTCTTGTAAATTTATCAATCCAAGCGTACCCACCTCCTAATAAGAGTAAGATGGTCAAAATATAACTTGCAGTATTACTGTAAAAACCTAGTTGATCTTTTTCTCTTTGGTAGTCTTGAGATTTTTTGTATTCCTCACTATCGTATAAACCAGATAATTTTTCTGGTAATACATCACTCATTGCTTTAATATTCAAAGAACTTAAAACTCTTTCCAAGACAAATTCTGCCGTAAGAATAAAGACGATTATATATAATATTGTATCTCCGTTCATGATTGTGTTAAAAAAATTCTTACAAATCTAATAATTCATGTGAAAGGATAGTAGTATTTGTATTGAAAATATAGATCTTGTATCACGAATAGAGTCATAAACAGAGTAACAGAAAAATGCAAAAAAGCTACAATTGTTTAATCGTGGATGATGAACAACTCGCAAGAACCTTATTATCAGCATATATAGAGAAAACACCTTACCTAATTGAAAAAGGAAGTTGTAAATCACCAATTGAAGCGATGAATATTTTGAGTAATGAATCTATTGATATTTTATTTTTAGATATTCAAATGCCGGAGTTAAATGGGCTAGATTTGCTTAAAGTATTAAAAAATCCGCCAGCTGTCATTTTTACAACTGCTTACGCAGAATATGCTGTATCTTCTTATGAATTAGATGCTGTCGATTACTTGCTAAAACCATTTGCATTTGAAAGATTTCTTAAAGGTGTAAACAAAGCGGTTGAGCTGATTAATTATAAAAATAATGAATCACTAGAAGGAATTTCTTCGGATGATAAGACATTGTATATTAAAGGAGATCAAAAAATATATAAAGTAAAACCTGATGCAATTCAATATATAGAAGGTTTGAAAGAGTATGTGTCTTATTTTATAGAAGAGCAAGATCGAATCATTTCTCTCAATTCATTAACTAAACTAGAAAAAGAATTATCAGAATATAATTTTATGCGCATCCATCGATCATATATTGTAAATTTGAATCATGTTACAGCTTTTGAAAAACATGCATTGTGGATTGATAAAACTGAAATTCCAATAGGTAAAACATACAGAGATGTTGTAAAAGAAAAGCTAAATTGGTAACCCTTTGATAATTAGAAACAACTTATGTTTAAAATATATAGATCTTCTGCTGGTGCTGGAAAAACCTTTACTCTTGCTAAAGAATACATCAAGATAGTCTTACAATTAAAACTCTATGATGAAGAATTTAATCCTAATTATTTTCAGCATGTTTTAGCGGTGACTTTTACTAACCTTGCTACTTCAGAAATGAAAGATAGGATTTTGGATCAATTGAAATCTTTTTCAGAAAAACCAAAAGTAGAAGATGATGGGATGTTAGGAGCGATTGTTTCGGATTTGAACGGATTAGATGAGAAAATCATTTTAAACCGTATTTATACCCGTTCTAAGATTGTACACCAGCGTATTTTACATGGATATTCTAATTTTTCTGTAAGTACAATTGATGCATTTAGTCAAAAAATAGCACAAGCCTTTAAAAGAGATCTAAATTTTCCATTCAACTATGAATTGGTATTGAATGGAGATGAACTTATTGAAGATGCCTCATATTTGTTGATGGATAAATTGGGACAGCCTGATCATCAAGAATTGACAGAAGCTCTTGAGACATTTTCAATTAAAAAAGCAGAAGAGGGGACGAGTTGGAATATTTTACCTCAAATCAAAGCATTTGGTAAAGTACTTTTTGATGAAGACCAAAGGAAAATAATTGAGAAATTGGGCATCAATCCAACAACCTCTGATAAAATGAGTATAAATGATTATGCTCAACTCGCTAAAAAACTACAGAAACAAATTTATGTTGATCTTCAAAAGGAAAAGGATGATAAACTAGCTGATTTTAAAAGTGAAATGTCCGCTGTTGGAGTTCCAATTGATTCTTTAGGAAGATATCAATCGAGTTATGTAGGTAAATTTGAAGGTAAAATTGGTGATAATGATGTCACACCAAATGCCACGGCTCTTAAGATATTTAATGGTACAGATGGAAGTGTACTAACCACTAAAGCGAATTATAAAAAATCAGCTTCCTTATTTGATAGTGCATTAGGTATATATCAAATGAGAGCACAAGAACTTGTTGATATAGTTCAAAGAGCAACATTGATTAAAAATGTATATGATAAAATTTACCTTATCATCACAGCGGAAGTAATTCGAGAAGAAATGTCTGCTTTGAAAGAAGAACAGGGGGTGGTTCATATTTCAGAAATTGGTGAAAATATCAATAAAATTGTAGAAGCATCACCAGTCCCATATTTGTATGAAAGGTTAGGTGAACGTTATCGTCATATTTTAATTGATGAATTCCAAGATACTTCAAAAACACAATGGCACAATCTTATTCCTTTAGTTGCTCATGCCTTGTCAATGTATCAAGGCGAATGTCTAGTTGTAGGAGATGCAAAACAATCTATTTATCGTTGGAGAGGTGGTAAACCTGAAATGTTGGTTGCTTTACCTGATATTCCAACTGCAAAAGGTACTGCTCTAGAAGAAGAAGAACATACTTTAGAAGGAGCTGCTGCACCTGAAAACTTAGATACAAATTGGAGGAGTTATGAAAATGTGATTTCTTTCAATAATGACCTATACAAAAACATCGCATTGAATTATAATAATACTCTCTTGAATCAATTTTATGAAGATGTTTTCCAAAATAGCAATACAAGAAAAGGAGGTCAGGTAAGAGTTTCAGTTTGTCAAAAAGTAGGAGCGAAAAGCACAGTTGAAGAGGCGAACTTAGATAAAATTGTTCAAGTAATTCATGAACTGGTATCGGATAAAAAATTCCAATGGAAAGATATCGCTATTCTTGTTCGCTTTAATAAATACGGTTCTCTAATTGCAGAAAAATTAGTCGAAGAGGGAATTGAAGTTATTTCAAGTGAATCATTATTAGTTTCGTCAGCACCAAGTATACAGTTTCTGATTCAAATGATTCGTCTTTTGGTTACAAGAGCTGATAAAATTCTATTTATGAAAATTGTTCGTTTTCTAGAAGGACATTTTCAAGATATTAAAAATAAACGTTGGGATGAAGTAAATGGAGAATCAGAAAAAGTAAATGGAGATCGCTATATCATACTAGGAGATAAGGTAAAAGATTGTGAGAATCATAAGCAATTTGAATATTTATTAGAAAATCAATTTGATATAAAAATCTCTGTTTCTAATCTCCGTAGAAAGTCCTTATACGATTTAATGGAGCATCTGATCCGTATATTTAAGTTGAATATTCGTATCACTGAACAAACGTATCTCATTAAGTTTTTAGATTTTATACTCGAACATTCAGAGAAAAATGGAAACTCCGCTCAGGAATTTTTACAGAAATGGGAAAATAAGAAAGACTCTTTATCGATTTCTACTCCTGAAAATACCAATGCAGTTCGAATATTAAGTATTCATAAATCAAAAGGACTAGAATTTCCTATAGTATTGTTGCCTTTTGCAGATTGGTCTACAATACCTAAAAAAGGAGATGCAAAGTGGTTTGATTGGGAAGGTAATGATGTGATTCCTGAACTTAATGCTGTACAATTACCTTTGAATTCAAAACTTGAAGACACTCCATTTGAAGAAGAATATCTCTCGGAATGTAATGATACTTATATCGATGCTATTAATATGTTGTATGTGGCAACAACGAGAGCAGAGAAGTACTTACATTTATTTATTACTGAAGAAGCAAAGGTGAAAAAGAATGGAGATAAAACGGAAACAAAAGATACAGTTTCTGTTCCAATTTTAGAATATATCCATAAAGTAAAACCTACAGAATTAGCTTCAGATACTATTGATGATGTCTTATTTCATGAATTTCAATTCTTTAACGATAACACAGAAGGGAAAGAGGTAGAAGAGGTAGAAGAGCAATTACATAGAATAAATATCACACATACGGATAATACAGATAAATTAAGGTTGAAAAGTGGTGTTTATGAGCAAGGCGAAAAAGAAATTACCTTCATAGATATTCTTGAGGCCCAGGAAAGTGGTATTTTAGTTCATAAAGCTTTTGAAAGGATAAAATATAAAGAAGATGTTCATGATGCGGTCCGAAATTTGGAAGTAAATGGATTTATTTCTTCTACTGAAAAAGGAGATTACATTCAAAAGCTTTTTGATGTGGTTTATCATCCAGATTTAGAGATGTATTTTGATGAAAAATCAGGATATGAAGTGCTTAACGAATCAGAAATTGTAACTCCTATCAAACAGGAAATGCATAAAGTGATTGTTGATCGTCCTGATAGACTTCTGATAAGAGGAAACGAAGCGGTAGTTTTAGACTATAAGACGGGTAATTATGAAAAAGAACATGATGAACAAATTAGACGCTATGGTCGAGAGCTTCAGAAAATAGGATATACAGAAATTACTTTACTATTGGTTTATACAGAAAATATTAACATAAAAACAATAACACTTTAATTAATGAAAAAGCTATTTACACTAGTCGGATTATTATTGATTTTTTTATCCACAGCTTTTGCACAAAAAGGTCAGCAGTTTCCCACTATGGAAGCAGAAACTTTAAAAGATAAGAAACTTACTTTGCCAGGTGCAGCAAAAGGAAAAGTTACCTTAATTGGTGTCGCTTATTCAAAGAAATCACAAGACAATCTTGAAACTTGGATGCAGCCGATTTATGATAAATTTATCAATCCTCCAAAATCTACTTTTTTTGATACCGATACATATGATATTAATATGTATTTCATTGCACTTGCAAGAGGAATAGCAAAAACGGCTGAAAAATCAATCAAAGGACAAATGAAAAAGAAGATTGATGCTAAGCTTCATGAAAATATTGCGATTATAATGGGTGACGTAAAACAACATAAAAAAGCTTTAGGTTTAGGAGATAAAGCTGACCCTTATTTTTATATACTTTCTCCCGAAGGAAAAATTCTTTACGTAACATATGGTCAATTCTCAAAAAGTAAAATGAGAGCAATTGAAGATGCTGTAGATGAATATATGGATTAAAGGTTGTTAAAGTTTTTAAAAACTTGCTATACATCAAAAAAGAATACACAAAATAAAAAGCAGTTTTTTAGATTTGCGTTACCCATTAAAAAACTGTGGGTATAGAAAATCACACTTATAAAGTATGAAGAAGCTAGATAAGCTATTATTAAAAGCATACATAGGTCCATTTGCGTTAACATCGTCAATTGTACTTTTTATTTTTTGGTCTCAGTATATGATCTCTAAGTTTGTTTACTTTTTGGGTAAAGACTTAGGTTATGACGTATACATAGAATTATTTTTCTGGTTTGCTTTAGCATTAGTACCTGTGGCACTTCCATTAGCCGTACTTCTTGCTACACTAATGACTTACGGTAGTTTAGGACAGCATTCAGAACTTACAGCAATCAAAGGAGCAGGTATCTCTCTTTTAAGAGTGTTGCGCCCAGTATTTTTATTTACTGTGGTAGTAACGCTAGTTCAATTAGTCTATAATGATACGATTGTCCCTCATGCCAATCTAAAAGCATATAGTTTACTTTATGATATTAAACAAACTAAGCCTACGATAAACCTTAAGGAAGGTGCTTTCTATGATGGTTTAGAAGGGTATAGCATTAAAGTAGCTAAGAAGGATGAAGATGGTGAAGGTATCCATGATGTTATTATTTATAAGCACGAAGGTCATCGTGGAAATAAAGAAGTAATTCTAGCCAATCATGGTAAAATGCAGCTGATCAACGATGATACTTTTATGATGTTGACACTTTACGAAGGGAATGCTTATAGTGAAGTAGAAGACAAAAAAAGTAAGGCTGATATTCAATATGTACACTCAGAGTTTGATTCTTCAGTATTTTATTTCAGCATGGCATCATATGCTATGAATGAAACAAAAGAAGATTTATTCATGGGACATAATTTGATGAAAAACCGTACACAACTTTTAGACGAGCAAGACTCTCTAAATAAGGCAATGGTGGATTATAGCAATATGTTAGTGAAAAATGGTAAAACACAATTCTACTATCGCTATACATCAAATAAGAATGAGCATGACAAGGAAAAAGTATCTAAGAAAGAATATGATCCTTCTGCAAAGGAGAATAAATTAAGAATTGCATCTTCAGCATATAACAGTGCTTCAAGTTTCTATAACGTTCTAAAGTCTAATGCTTCTAGACATAAGAATCAAATGAGAGAAGAAGTGAAATATACATTAGATGTTCAAAAGAAAATTGCTACTGCTGTAGCTATTCTAATGATGTTCTTAATTGGTGCCCCTCTTGGTGCAATTATCAAGAAAGGTGGTTTAGGAGTTCCAGTACTTGTATCAGTATTTTTCTTCGTAATCTATTATATCTTGACGATTACAGGTGAAAAGATGGCGAAAGAATTACTTATTGATCCAATATTAGGTGCTTGGATGTCAAATATCTTCTTATTCGTGATGGGGCTATTCTTTACCCTTCAAGCGAAAAACGATGTGAAGTTATTCGATACTGATTACTACGCTGTAATGTTTAGAAATTTATTTAAGAAGTAGCATCCTTCTTAGTTTATATAAAAACCCTATGTGTTTTTTAGAATACATAGGGTTTTCTTTTTATATTCGTAAGCTTATATTTCTATGATTCTAAGTAAGCTAGCGTTTGAAATAGAAAATTTATGAAGAAAATTATTATAGCTCTGGATGGGCACGCAGGATGTGGTAAGAGTACTACAGCTAAAGCAGTAGCAAAAGCTTTAGATTATATTTTTATTGATACTGGAGCCATGTATAGAGCCGTTACTTATTACTTTCTGAAAAATGAAGTTGATTTTTCAGATATGAATGAAGTAAATAATGCTTTAGAAAATATATCTTTAAAATTTGAGTTAAATCCATCTACAGGTATTGGTGATATTCATATTAATGATGTGAATGTTGAGCCATTTATCAGAAATATGGAGATTACAAGTCGAGTAAGTGATGTAGCTAGTATTAAAGAAGTGAGAGTCTTTAATGTAGCTGAACAACAAAAAATGGGTGAAGAGAAAGGTATTGTAATGGATGGTAGAGATATCGGTACAGTAGTTTTTCCAAATGCTGAATTAAAAGTATTTATGACAGCAGATGTTACTGTTAGAGCAAAACGTCGCTTGAAAGAGATGGAAGCGAAGGGTGTGGCTACTAACCTTGTAGATGTGGAAGCTGATATTAGCAATAGAGATCATTTGGATTCTACTCGTAAAGAAAGCCCATTGAAAAAAGCGGAAGATGCTATTGTTGTAGATACATCTTACTTGACAATTGATCAACAAGTAGAAAGTATCTTAAAATTGGCAAAGAAGAAAATAAATGAATAGTAAAGTAATTTTACTATACCTAGAAGAGTCAACTCAATAAAATGGGTGGACTCTTTTTTTATTTACATAAGATTATTTTAATACAGTATTACACTTTAGCCTTTCACATTGTCAATGAATGTATGTTTGCCTTAAGAATACTATTTTTTCTGCTTACCTTTGCGGAAATATTTAAAATATAGAGCATTGGCAGAACAAGATTTTAAAATGACAGCCAAAACCTTCTTTGGCTTGGAAGAATTATTAAAAGACGAATTAATAGCAATTGGTGCTAGAAATGTAAAAGTTGCGAACAGAGCGGTTACTTTTGAAGGAGATAAAGAAATCCTTTATAAAGCGAATTTACATGTTCGTACTGCTTTAAAAATATTACTTCCAATAAAGAACTTTAGAGCAAGAAGCGAAGAGGACCTTTATGAAAAAACAAAGAAAGTAAATTGGGCAAAATATATTGATGTTGACGGTACATTTGCAATTGATCATACTGTATGGTCGGATACATTCCGTCACTCCAAATATGTCGCTTTAAAAGTAAAAGATGCTATTGCAGATCACTTTTCTGAGGTTTTTAAAAGAAGACCTAATGTGGATGTGAAGAGCCCCGAAGTGTTGATCCATATTCATGTTTCACAACGTGAATGTATATTATCTTTAGATAGCTCAGGAGAGGCTTTAAATAGGAGAGGTTACCGTTCTGAGCAACGTCAAGCTCCTTTAAATGAGGTTTTAGCGGCAGGGATTATCATGATGACAGGATGGAAAGGTGATAGGCCTTTCTTGGATCCAATGTGCGGTTCAGGAACCCTTCTTGTTGAAGCAGCCATGATCGCAAGTAATACACCTCCAGGTTTAAAAAGGAAGTTTGCTTTCATGAATTGGAAAGATTATGATCGTAGATTATTCAATCAGATTTTTAGAGAAGCCAAAAGAAATAGAAAAGAGATTGAAGTTCCTATTGTAGGTTCAGATATCGATAGAGCAGCAGTTGATGTTTCTTACTCAAATGCGGAACGTTCAGGTTTAGACGAAGATTTAAGAATCTCTAAAATCAATTTCTTTGATAGAAAGCCAATTGGTGAAAATGGTATCATCGTTTGTAATCCTCCTTATGGTGAGCGTATTGGTAAAGATATTGAAGAGCTTTATCAAAAAATGGGAGATAAGTTAAAGCAAGATTTCAGTGGATATGATGCTTGGATCTTCTCTGGAAATATGAAAGCATTGAAATATGTTGGGTTAAGACCAAGTAAGAAAATTCAATTGTATAATGGATCAATTGAATGTCGTCTTGCAAAATTTGAAATGTACAGAGGTACGAAATAAAAACCTCGAAGCAATATAAAAGCCTATCATTTGATGTGAAAATGATAGGCTTTTCCTTTTATCCAACCATTAACATAGCTTTCTTTTTTATCGATTCTACAGTTTTATTGAGAATTCTAAAGGCATTGTTTGCCATAACGTTATCCCGATCTAGAGTAGGATTTACTTCCACCATTTCCCAGCAAACTACTTTTTCATTACTAACTAAAAGAGTATTCAAAGTCATTGCTTCTTCTACAGTTAATCCGTTTTCTACAGGAGTACCAGTACCTCTACTAATTGAAGGGTCCATACTATCTACATCAAATGAAATATAAATAATATCACAATCCTTTAATTGATCTAAAGCAATTTGAGAAGCTTTTTCAGCACCATGTTGTCTTACTTCAGCTACTGAGATATTACGGATATTATGTTGGTAAATGATCTCATTTTCGGGGCCTTCTGTGTCTCTTACACCAATAAATACAACATCTGAAGGAACGATTTTTGGACCATTGATACCAACATTTTTGATGTCTTCCCAATAATCTAATGTTTCTTCAGAAGGACTATTAATGGCACTTTCAAGGTTATCAATACCACTAACCATTGCCAAAGGCATGCCGTGCATATTTCCTGATGGTGTTGTAAAAGGAGAATGGAAATCTGCATGAGCATCAATCCAAATTACACCCAACCTTTGGTTTGGATAGGCCTTCTTAATACCTGAAATAGTACCTGCTGCAGTAGAGTGATCTCCCGCCAATACTACAGGTGTTTCACCATTTTCAAGCGTTTCATAAGTGTGATTTGAAACTCTTTTTAACATCGTGTGAACACCATCGATATGCTTAGCATGAGGGTAGTTGTTGTTGTTAAATAAGATGTTGTTTACATCATCAATATTCTGAACTTTATTTTCTTTAAAGAAAGTAGATTGTTGATCTAAACTTGCGACAATAAGGGCATCTATACCCATGCCAGCGCCTCTTGTACCTGCTGCGATTTCAGAACGTACAGTTAGTAATTTTATATTTTCCATAGGTGTTAATCTTTTTATGTTATGTGTAGATATGTGTTTATATAGGCCCTTTATTACTTGAATGTAAAAGGGTATGCAGTAGTGCGTGTATGCAAAAATTGTCTATGTGTTTGAGGTCTAGCTATTGGAAAAAATAGTAGACGGAAATAGGATAACCTATTTTAATTAAAAGATGTATTTCTACAGAAAATTGAATTATGAGAACGCCAACAACTGAGATGGGTCGAAGAATTGACCATCCATAACATACTGGGAATATGTTTGTTGTAATGTGTACATGTTGACTAATTTTAAATTCTATACAATTATAGAGTTAAAATGTAATAACTGCAAACAAAAATGAGTTTAATCGGTCTGTTTTAAAAGGAAAGATTATTTAGTAATATTGCTGAAAGCAAACAAATTATTCCATTAAGACAAACTTCTGCCAAGAATGAAGCAATTATTATTTTTTATTTTATTATTGACTAACTCTGGATTTTCTTATGCTCAGGAGTATTATACAATTGATGAACTAAAATTTTCTACGGAAAGAGAAAAAGTTGCTTTTTCTGATTTCATAAATGATTCCACTTTGTTTTTACCCTTATTGGTTGAAATGGGAGGTAATCCTGATGCATTACTTATTCAAAAAGTAGAGACAAAAATGAATGCTATCTACAGTAATTTGGATAAGATGAAAATAACATTAAAAAAGCCAAAGAAACAGATTCAGGTCATTTATAAAGAGGTACATAGCTCTTTGTTTACAAAATATATAGAAGTGATCCCTTTTTATAAAGCATTTACGATTGGAGAGTACAATTGTGCCACTGCTACTGCGATATATGCAATGGTTCTGGATCATTACAATATTCCTTACCAAATTAAAGAAAAACCTAATCATGTCTATTTAACAGCATATCCAAAGGAATATGATATTATAATGGAATCTACGTCTCCTGGATCAAGTGGAGTTATAGCGATTAATGATAATATGAAATCAAATATCATTAATAAACTTATTGCAGATAAGGTAGTAACTGCTCAAGAAGTAAAAACTAAAGGAGTTAATGCAGTTTTTAATGAGTATTTCTTTAGCGATACTGATATCAATTTTCGAAAGTTAATATCTTGGTTATATTCTAATGAAGCATATCAAGATGTTGTTGAAGAAAAATTATCTGAAGCACTAGAGGAATATAAAAAGGCTTATTTCATAGAACAAAATGAGATATTTGAAGAGATTATTGTCAATATAAATATTGAAAAGTTAGCAAAGGATAAGCCATATACTGAAAAGTATGCCATGATACTTAAAGAATTATCAAAGTTCTTTGACTATAATAGTAACCTTTCAAGTTCAACATTTACTTCTGAGCATTATGGTTTTTTACAAGAATGGGTAATTAATAAAAATGATGTTGATACCTATCTGAAGTATTATGAAATCCTGGAGAATATTGGAGATAGTACTACACAAGAAAAAATCAAGTTAGATCATTATGAAATGTTAGGCCGTTATTATTATGAAAAAGAGGAATTTGATAAAGCGATAGACTATGCTATGCAGGCTTATGAAATGATGCCCAAGAATATGGAAGTTAATAACTTAATTAATGCATCAGTGATCAAGAATTGTATGAAAAACTATAGAGTTGACTTAAATGCAAGGTTATCATATTTGGAATCTATATTTGAAAAATACCCAGTTTTAACAGATCGAACGGAATTACAAGTAATCTTATTGGAGATATATTTCAAAAATGCTTTCGATGCTTTAATGCAGAAGGATTTGAAAACAGCAAAGAAAAATATTGATGCGTTTGAACAAATCTATGATCCAGCTGAGCATTATCAAGTTCCAGAACAAAATGTTGTCACAATCTATGATCATTTGGGAATGATTTATTTCAAAAGAAATCAAATAACCAATGCAAGGAATGCCTTTAAGAAAGGTTTATCTTATTTTCCGAATGCCTATAATTTAACAACAAAACTCAATATGCTCTAAAAATAAAGCCTTCACTTTTCACAGTGAAGGCTTTATTTTTAATAGTTTGTTACGTATAAATTGTAAATCAGCTTATCTATTTTCTTTCGACCACTTATCGTAGTGTATTCTGCATAAATTGGCAGTTTTGCCATAATATGATGTTCTTTTGGTACTTTAAATTCTATGACACCTCTTTTATCAACCATAGCTACTGGTGTTAAGTCATATTTTTTAAGATCAATGGTTTCTATCTTGGCTTTTTCATCTTTAGCAACATAGAAGCGAACATTTTTTCTTTTTTCTGATAATGTAACCTCCAACACAACTTGATCATATAAAGCAGTATCGTCATTTTCTTTGACCTGTATTTTTGGATACTTCGTCTTTAATTTACCTGACTTATAATATTCTTTTAAGTGTATAGTTGGTTTTCCATCAATATATGATGCATCAGATTTTAAAGTACCATCCTTGTAAAAGTACTTTCTTTGAACAACGATACCGTCTTCGTAATAAGCTTCTTTATAAAGAGTTTTACCATCTTGTTGATACATTTTAGAAACTCCTTGTTTTTTCCCCATTACATAATTTATGGTCTGTTTGAGACGACCATTTTTGTAGTATTCTTTAGCAATACCGTCTTTTTTTCCATCCGTATAATTGATTTCAGCTCTTTTCTTTTTAGAATTATCAAAGTTATATATGTGTAAGCCTTGTTTGATTTCGTCACTTCCACCAAATGTAGCTCTTTCGATTTTTCCTCCTTTACTTGTTTGTTTTTCCTCACATCCAATTAGGATTGTAATTCCTAAAAGAAGGAAAAATAATTTCTTAATGTTCATTTGCTTTGTTTGTCTATTTATTTCCGTCAAAATATAAAAAGAAAAGCTCATTTCAATGATTTATAATCAAATTCACCGAAATGAGCTTATATAAAATGTGGTTAAATTGTTAAGGGAGTTTGACCACAAAAGCGTCGCTGAATCCTAAATTACGGATACGTAATTTTAATGATTGAGCAGTTTGAGTCGTAGGAACATTGCCTACAGTATATTTATATATTTTTTTATTATTTCTGATTACTTGATGCTCTTTAATAAGATGTCCTTTTGCCAATAGTTTTTTAAACTGTGGATTTGAATTAGGAACTTTCTTATTGGTAGCCAATATCTGAATGCTATAATTATTTCCTTGAGGAACATTCTTTTGCTCATGGAAATTTTTAAAGCCTAAAAAGATAGCGTTTGCAATATCATTTTGTCCTTTTGTGGAATTAATATATTTCCTTTCATAAGGATTAGACAAGAAACCACATTCAATTAGGACTGAAGGCATTGATGTATTTTTAAGTACATAAAGATTGTAACCTCTATCACTTTTATTCATCATGCCTCTAGATTGAATCAGTGTTTTTTTCTCAATTGAGTTTAATAAAACTTTAGCAAGTTCAACACTTACTTCATCTTGATCAGTATCTACATGAGCTTTGGCGCCTACAATCCATTTATTTGGATTTGAATTACTATGGATACTTAAAAAGTAATCCGCTTTTGCAACTTCTGCAAAATCAACACGATCTTCTAAGCTTACATATTTATCACTTGTACGTGTGTAATAGACTTGTATATTCGGTAACTGTTGACGCATTAGAAGTCCTATCTTCTTTGCAATCAATAAGTTTAAATCTTTTTCATGTTTATAAGATGATGAGCCTCTGGGTTTGCCAGGGTCTTTGCCACCGTGTCCGGGGTCAATTACCACTACATACGTTTTTTTCTTTTGTGCTTTTAGTTCTGATGAATATGTCAGTAGAGAAAAAAGGATGATCGTGATAAAGAAGTTGTAGTGTCGAAGTTTTTCCATTTTGTTAAGGAGTTGGAATGTTGTGGGTTTGAACCAATTGTTCTAAAAAATTATCTACACTTTCTGAAACAACTTGAAAGCAATCTTCAAAACCAGAAATTCCACCATAATAGGGGTCATCTACATCCTTATTTGAAGCTTGATTGTCAAATGATCTTAACTTAACAACTTTCGCTATTTGACCTTGATCATTTGTAAGTCTAGTCACATTAGTATAATTGCTATCATCCATAACAACTATATAATCAAAATTGTCGAAGTCTTCTTTTGTAAATTGTCTTGCAATTGAAGCTAATTCTACACCATGTTTTTTAGCAGTTGAACGCATCCTTGAATCTGCTCTTTCGCCAGCATGACCCGCATATGTTCCAGCGGAGTCTATTGTGAAATACTCTTCAATTCCTCTTTCTAATACTTTATGATGCATTAATCCATCCGCTAACGGGGAGCGACAGATATTACCTAGGCAGACAAAAATTACCTTGACAGTAGACTTCATTCAAAAAATGTTTAAAAAATCTCTTTATGTAGTATGCAATCTAACAAATTTTTAAAATTTTGTAAGATAAAATCGAAAATAAATGCTAGAAATGTAATAAATCATTAATTCAATATTTATTGATAATAATAAATCATGCCGAAAGTGTAATTTTCTTCTTAAAAATGATAAAGTTTTGAGTAATTCGTTATTAATTTGAGATGTCTATCACTTGTGGTAAGATTTTTTAATTTTTGTACTTCAGAAATCATTAAAAGAGATAATTGATTTCTGAGGTAATTTTGACTATATTCTGAATACATAATGAAACAAATTTTACTCAAAGTGCTCTATTTCCTTTTAATTTTAATTGGAGCGGCTGTTGCATTTTTCTTTTGGGCAAAATCTCCCAACCTAGAGAAATCTGAATATGCAAAGACTGTTACTTTTGAAAAATCTAACTCCAGTAATAGTGATTCTACTATATCTGTAATTTCTTATAATATTGGATATCTATCTGGTATGACCAATAATACTTCGGTAAGACCTACTGAGGAATTTTATCAGCAAAATATGGATAAAGTTTTAGCAGAATTAAAGAAAAACCGCGTAGATATCTTGGCTTTACAAGAGATAGATTATGGTGGAAATCGTTCATATGAAGTCAATCAATTTGAAGTGATAGGTAAAGAATTAGGATACGCAAATGGAGCAATGACTATAAATTGGGATAAAACGTATGTTCCTTTTCCGTATTTTCCTCCGTCTGTTCACTTTGGTAAGATGCTTAGTGGTCAAGCAATTTTAACTGATTTTGAAATTAAAGATCACGAAAGAACTGAATTGGCTAGAGTGAAAAGTCATCCCTACTACTATTCTGCGATGTATTTAGATCGTTTGGCAGAACGAATTTTGATAAATGTTGGAGGACAAGATGTAATGGTTTTCAATGTACATACAGAAGCTTTTGATGTAAAAACTAGAGAGAAACAAATTCGATTTCTTAAAGATTGGTTCTTAAGAGTTGAAAAAGAAATGCCTGTAATTATGGTTGGAGATTTTAATAGTGATCCAACTTACAAAGAAGAAGGTGTATTAGAGTTTTATAATGATGAAAGAATTGGAGCAATGTGTGCAAAGGAAGATTTATTAAGTAAGAATACATTGACATATCCAACAGATACACCAATTGAACAACTTGATTTTGTCTTCTTTTCAACCAAGCATTTTGAGTTAATAGATTGGAAAGTTTTAACTGATTTTGGGCAAGTCTCTGATCACTTTCCTGTTTATACGAAGCTGAAACTAAAAAAATAGCGAAATCATAAGAAAGCATTCTGTAAAAGAGTGCTTTTTTTATTAGCTTTGTCAGCTTATGAAGTATGCGGTAATAGATCTTGAGACAACAGGAGGTTCAGTTGCTCAAGGGGGGAGAATAATTGAAATAGCAATCATCATTTTAGAAGATGGAGTTGAGATAGATCGTTTTGAATCTTTTGTCAATCCTGAAATGAGTATACCACCATTTATCCAAAATTTAACGGGGATAAAAAATGGAATGGTACGCAATGCTCCAAAATTTTTCGAAATCGCAAAAAAAGTAGTTGAAATTACAAAAGATTGTCTTTTTGTAGCTCATAATGCAGATTTCGATTACAACTTCGTTAAAGATGAATTCAAATCATTAGGTTATAAATACAGAAGAAACTCTGTTTGTACTGTAGAATTATCTAGAGTATTATTACCGGGTAAAAAATCATATAGCTTAGGTAAACTTTGTGATGAAATTGGTATTCCTCATAGCTCAAGACACAGAGCAATAGGAGATACAGAAGCTACAGCAAAACTATTTCAATTATTACTTAAGCAACCCAATGCATTAGAAGTGATTGAGGAGATGACGGACTATGATGTGTACTCTTCAAAAAAACACTATCAATTGTCTAAAGAAGTGATTGATGGTTTACCAGATGAAACAGGTGTCTATTATCTTTATGACAAAGATGATGAACTGATTTATATTGGGAAATCAAAAAATATTAGAAAAAGAATCTTACAACATCTCGCTAATAAGTCTACTCCTAGAGCAGAAAGGATGGCAGATATGGTGAGAGATGTAAAAACAACTCTGACGGGAAGTGAATTGGTAGCATTACTTTTGGAATCGGATGAGATCAAGAAGAATTTGCCAAAATTCAATCGTGCTCAGAGGAGATCAAAAACATTTTTCGGCATTTACCAAAGTGTTGATGCTAATGGTTATATCAATTTTTCAATAGCACCTTTATCTGAAGGTGATAATCCAATTACGACAACTTTTTCTAGAAAAGAAGCTGAAAAAATTCTTGATAGAATGGTTGACAAAAATATACTTTGCCAAAAACTATCAGGAATTGATCACAGTGATAAAGCTTGTTTTAGATATCATCTTAAAACATGTAATGGAGCTTGTGTAGGTGAAGAAACCGTAGAAGAATATAACAAAAGAGCAAAGCAAGCAGCGATGCGTTTTAGTTATGGTGTGCCCAATATGTTTTTAATAGATAAAGGTCGTAATGAGAATGAACGAGCGGTTGTTCAAATTGCTAAAGGTATTTACCGTGGCTTTGGATATATAGAAATGAACAAGCATTATGAAGCTAAGGATTTGGAAAAAGTAATTACTTCCTACCCTAATAATGCCGATGTCAATAAAATAATTAGAGGAATTTTAAGAAAGAAAAAAGGGATTGAAAGAAAAATTTATTACTAGATATTTTTTAGTCTTATTACTGATTTCCATTTGTGAAAGTTTGGCTTTTGGAAATAATGGTGTGTTGGAATTTAGTAATCAAAATATAGATCTTGGTAATGTTTATTATGAAGATATATATCAAATTAATATTCCTTTTAAAAATATTGGGACAGATAAAATCCACTTACTCAAGGTAAATACAGATTGTGGCTGTTCTCAAGCTACATTTTCACACGAATGGTTAAACCCAGGCGATGCGGCTGTGCTTAGTGTCAATTTTAAACCTATAGAAGGGGAAACACCATTCTACAGAAGTATAATTTTATTAACAGATGCTAAAATATCACAATATTCGATCTCATTACAAGGAAATGTGACGAATTTAAAGAATCTTGTATCTATACCATTGGAGTATAATGTAAGGTGGATGGAGAAGAAAAAAGCAATTCCTGTCCTCTCTAATTATTCAATTCAACTACAAGGTAATCAAGGTGATGAAGTGGTATTTCCTTTATACATTACTAATATTGGGGCTAAACCTTTGGTGTTAGAATCACTCAATACAAAAGGGAAAGCGGAAGCATTAGAATTTCCGAGGAATGTTGAACAAGGTGAGGTCGTTCTCATTCCATTGAAAATAAAATTTGCTGAAGAAGGAGCTTCAAGAGATTATTTTAAGCTCATCACTGATGAAAAAAGTATTCTAATCAGGATGCAGACTATTGTTAATTAAAAAATATGCCTGTACTTAAACCAAAGAAATTTAAAATGCCTTTTTGGCAACTCAATGGTCATCTTCAAACTATTGTTCCTTCAATTAAGCGTAATATTGAAGAGATTAAGTATGATAGAGAAAGGTATGACACACCTGATGGAGATTTCTTAGATTTAGATTGGTCAGCAAAAGGTAACAGAAGAATCGTGGTAATATCCCATGGTTTAGAAGGGGGAGCTGATCGTCATTATTGTAAAGGTTTGGCAAAAATAGCCAATGAAAACAATTGGGATGCATTAGCTTGGAATTGTAGGTCTTGTAGTGGCGAAATCAATCGATTACCACGATTTTATCATCATGGTGATGTGATAGATATGGATTTTGTATTGAATATTGTCAGAGAAAAAGGATATAAAGAAATTGCTTTGGTTGGTTTCAGTATGGGAGGAGCAATCTCATTAAATACTTTAGGAACAAATTCTTTGAAAACGGATGATATTGTAGCTGCAGTAGCAATATCTACGCCTATTGATTTAAAAACTTGTAGCGATGAATTAGAAAAAAAAGCGAAGAGTTTTTACAATCAGAAGTTCTTCAAAAAGCTAAAAGCTAAAGTTATCCAAAAAAGTAAAACGATGTCTTCTGTGGATGCATCACCTTTGCTTGAGGAGAAAATCAAATCTTTGAGAGGATTTGATCAATTGTATACAGCGCCACTTCATGGATTTTCTTCAGCAGAAGAATTCTATTATCAGGCAAGTCCTGAAAGAAGAATGAATGAAATTAGAAAACCCGTACTTATACTTAATGCATTAAATGATCCTTTTCTAACAAAAGAAAGCTATCCTTTTGATATTGCAGAAAAGAGTAAATATCTATATTTGGAAACTCCAAAAAAAGGAGGCCATGTAGGATTTTGTGTAAAAGGGTCAAAGTATACTTATTCTGAGGTTAGAAGCTTAGAATTTATAAATGATCACTCAACAATCAGAACGAAAGAATAAGATGAAGAAACTATTTAAAACAATACTACAAACACTATTTATTTTCAGTATTTCATTTTACTTCACTTCTTGTATTTCTAAGGAAGGAGCTAAAACTGAGTTTGAAAAATCATATTTACCAAAAGCAAAAGGTAAACCAGGAGAAATGGTATTGGTTATCGATACCGTTCAATGGAAACCTAGTAATGGAGTAGGTTCTTTATTATATAAAAATGTTTTAGGCAAAACAAGAGGAGTATTGCCTCAGCCAGAACCACAATTTACTGTGACTCAAGTTGCACCTTCAGGTTTTACAAGTATTTTGAAACAGGCTAGAAATGTTTTAATTGTTACAACTTTTGATCAAAATACACAAGAAAGTGCAGTTTTAAGGTCATATTTTGGTAAAGGTGTAATTGAAAAATTAAGAAAAGATGATAAAAAGTTTCATTTTGTCAAAAAAGATGCTTGGGCTCAAGGACAAACGGTTGAGCTTTTATTTGCTAAAAATGAGGCAACATTAAAAGAAATTTTAGAAGACCCTGTTAAGGCAAGATCGATTTCAGAGCCTTTCCATACTGTGGAAACTGAAATACTTCAAAAAAATATTGCTAAAAATTATTCTAAAGTAACAGACAATTTTTTAAGAAGAGATTGGAAAGTTTCTTTACAACTATTGGATGGCTATAAAGTAGCTCAAAATGATGAGAACTTTATTTGGTTAAGACATCCTGAGTTAGCTTTTGATATGAATGTATTTTTAATAAAAGTACCATATACTGACAAGAAGCAGTTTGACCCAAAAGAGATTGTAGCTTTTAGAGATAAAATAGCAAAACAATACCTATATGGTGATCCAAGTAATGAAAATTCATTTGTGTTAACAGAGAAATTAGTCCCTGTTGAGGCAGTAACGACTAAAATTGATGGTCGTCATGCAGTGGAAGTAAGAGGACTTTGGAAAACAAATAATATTTCAATGGGAGGCCCGTTTGTAAGCTATACTTTTACAGATAAAACAGGAGCCTATTTATACTACTTAGAAGGCTTTATTTTTGCTCCAGGAATGAATAAAAGGGATTTAGTTAGAGAAATGGAGGCACAATTGAAAACATTCAAGGAAATAGACTAGAGAATTTAAATATGTATTATTATATTAGTGGAAAGTTAACGAAAAAACTACCCACATTTGCCGTTTTAGACGTAAACGGAATTGGGTATGAGATTCGTTGGCCTTTAAATGCATTCAGTCTTTTGAATGAAGGAGAAGAATGTACTTTATATACTTATCTTTATGTTAAGGAAGATGTTCAACAGTTGTATGGATTTGCAACTGAGAATGATCGGAGTTTATTTTTATTATTGATAAGTGTTTCAGGTATAGGTCCCTCCACTGGATTAGCGTTTTTATCCTCTCTGTCTTCATCTGAAATCTGTTCTGCCATAATGCAGGAAGATGCCAAAACTATTCAAAGTGTAAAAGGCGTAGGTGCCAAAACTGCACAAAGAGTAGTGATAGAGCTTAGAGATAAAATATCTAAGTTACAGTATTCAGGAGAACTTATGCAGACTTCTGTACCTGTAGCTGCTGATAACGCTAAAGTGGATGAAGCTATGGATGCTCTTGTAGCCTTAGGATTTACAAGAGCAGGAGCACAAAAGTCAATCAAACTGATAATTAAGAAACATGGTTCTGACTTATCTGTTGAAAAATTAATAAAACTAGCTCTGAAAAATAATTAACAGCCTATAAGATAAATATTTACTTTTTGAGCATTTCGCGTGCAATTTAAATTATCAACATAATCTGACCTCACTTTGTTTCGCTTAAGAGTTGTAACTATTGTAAGCGTGCTATTTTATGTCATCGTTCTTAATCACGATGGCTTTTCATCTGAAACAATAAATAGTACAACTCTTGAGGTTTTTCAGCAAGATAAACCTCAAGAGCCAATACAGGAACAAGACACAACGAAGTTTGTGCCTTCTAAACCGTATGAGCAAGATCGCTTAGGTGATCCTATTGCTGTCCCTTCTCGACAAACGCCTTTGTTAGGAACCACTCCTAATGTAGAAACGACAATTTCTATTGATTCTACAGGTAGTAAATACAATGTCAAAGAAACCCTGAATGGTAATCTCGATTACCGTGTGCCTTCCTACATTCAATATGATGCTTACAGAGATTATCTGTTCAAAAAGCAAATGGCCAATTACTATAATAATCTTTCAACAGCACAGGATGGAGGTGATGCTCTACCTGGTCAAGATGGTGGAAGGTTGATCCCAGAGATTGAATTAGGAAGAGTTGCCGATTTCTTATTTGGAGGAAGTACTTTAGATTTTGAGTTGAATGGTAGTGCAATGCTTGACTTTGGTTTACTTTACCAAAGAGTTGACAATCCTCAGGTTCCTGTAACGCAACAACGAAATGGAGGATTTAACTTTGATCAACAAGTTGGATTAGGAATGGTAGGTAAAATTGGTGATAAATTAGAAATGTCAGCCAATTTTGATACAAAAAGTACATTCCAATTCGATCAACAATATAATATGAGTTATACTGCCTATGATTATGATATCATTCAAGATATTCAAGTAGGTAATGTATCTTTTAATGTTCGTAACTCATTAATTACTGGTGCTCAAAATTTATTTGGTGTTTATACTAAATTAAGATTCGGTAACCTATATGTCAGCAGTGTTTTCTCTAGTCAAAGAGGTTCACAAGAAACGATTACTATCAAAAATGGTGGACAGAATAGAGAATTTGAATTCCGTGCAGATACATACGATAATAATAGACACTTTTTTATAGCTCATTTTTTTAGAAGTATTTATGAATCTTCTTTAGCACAAACACCTACCATCAATTCTGGAGTAAATGTAACACGTATGAAAGTGTATGTTACAAACAGAAGTAATGATACTCAGACCCAAAGAAACTTAGTAGGTTTAATGGACTTAGGTGAAAAAACACCTTACAATCCAAGATGGATAGATAATTCTGTAACAAGTGCTACAGCTGATAATGATGCAAACACATTATATGCTACAGTTGAAGGTATAAACAGACAATCTGATGGTGTAAAAGGAGAACTTGAGGCATTAGGAATGCAAAATGGTTCTGAATTTGAAATTTTAAGAAGTGCAAGAGAATTATCACCTTCAGAGTTTACATATAATCAGCAATTGGGTTATATATCATTAAGCTCACCATTAAGAAACGATGAAATTTTAGCAGTGGCTTTTGAATATCAATATCGTGGTGTGACTTATAAAGTGGGTGAATTAAATGAAGATGTTGCTAATCTTGCCCAAGATGATGTAATGTTCATGAAGCTTTTAAGCCCATCAACAATTAATACATCATTACCAATGTGGGATTTAATGATGAAAAATATTTATTCCCTTCAAACTTCAGGTATTCAAAGAGAAGATTTTCAGTTTAGAATTATCTATAGAGATGATGATACAGGTGTTGATAACCCATCTATTCAAGAAGGTAAGAAATTAGCGAATGTACCATTAATTGAGGTAACAGGTTTAGACCGATTAAATATGAACCTCGAATTACAAAAGGATGGTAACTTTGACTTTGTTGAAGGAGTAACAATTGATTCTCAAGATGGTAGGATAATATTCCCAGTTTTAGAACCTTTTGGGTCTACTTTAGAGAATGATTTTGAGGCTGATGAAGGTACTTTAAAACAAAAGTATGTTTTCTATGATTTATACGATAAAACACAAGCTGATGCAATATTAAACACTCAACAGAATAAATACTTCATGCGAGGAAGCTATAAAGGTGGTTCTTCAAATGAGATTTTGTTGCCAGGTATTAATATAGCAGAAAATTCAGTGATTATTACTTCTGGAGGAGTAACACTAACTGAAGGTGTGCAGTATACTGTAGATTATCAATTCGGTAGAGTAACTATCTTAGATCAAGGGGTTTTAACTTCAGGAAAAGATATTAGAATTTCTTATGAAAGAGCAGATTTATTCAACTTTCAAACAAAAACACTTGCAGGTGTTGATTTAGAATACCATATCAGTGATGACTTTATCATTTCTGGTACTTTAATGCACTTATCTGAGAAGCCATTGATTTCTCGTGTAAATGTTGGTAGTGAACCTATCAAAAATACTATGTGGGGTTTAACAATGGATTACACTACGGAATCAAGATTTCTAACAAAATTAGTGGATGGAATTCCTGGTTTAGATACAAAAGAAAAATCTACTTTCTCATTTAAAGGTGAATTTGCTCAGTTGATTCCTGGCACACCTTCTTTGATTGGAACAAATGGTACAGGTTATATAGATGATTTTGAAGGAGCTGAAGTACCTTATGATTTAGGTTTAAATCCTACTTCATGGGCACATGGTAGTACACCTCAAAAAATATTAGAAGATCAAGGTTTAATTGGAGTAGTACCAAATAACCCACTTGATTCTTTAAAGTATAATGATAGGAGAGCACGTTTAGCTTGGTATAATATTGATAATGTATTCTATTATACTTCAGGCAACACAAGTAGACCTTCTAACATTAGTGATGAAGATATGCAAAATCATTATGTTCGTTTGATTCCATATGATGAAGTTTATAAAAATAGACAAGCTAATCAAATTAATACGAATGAAGTTACTTTTGATTTAGCATACTATCCTTCAGAAAAAGGTCCTTATAACTATAATGTTGATCTTAATGGTGATGGTACTTTAAAGAATCCATCAGATAATTTTGGAGCAATTACTAAGGCAATTACTACAGATGTCGATTTTGATAACCTTAATGTTCAGTATATTGAATTCTGGATGATGGATCCATTTATTTCAGGTCAAAATGCTTTAGTTGAGGGACAAAACAATACAACAGGTGGTAAATTATACATCGATTTAGGTAGTGTATCGGAAGATGTAGTTCCTGATGGAAGACACTTCTTTGAGAATGGTATGACACCGAATAAAGATTTGTTGTACCAATCTGTTTGGGGTTATTCTCCAACTACTCAATTCGTAAATAATGTATTTAATACTGCAGTTGGTAGAGGAGTACAAGATATCGGATATGATGGTTTAACGAGTGCAGAAGAAGAGGAATTTTTTAGAACTAACTTCATAGATCGTTTACCTGCTGTCCTTTCTCCTGAAGCAAGAAATGAGATTTTATCTGACCCATCTAGTGATGATTTTCAATATTATTTGGGTGGTGATTTAGATGCTGAAGATTTAAAGGTATTAGAAAGATATAAGAAGTTTAATGGTCCAGAAGGTAACTCACCTGAAAACTCTGGAGGAACTTCATATACTCCTTCAAATACAAGTTATCCAAACAATGAGGATTTAAATGCTGATAATACGCTGAATGAATTGAATGCATATTTTGAGTATGAATTTGATTTACGTCCAAATCAACTGAATAATAACCCATATATTGTTGATAGAGTAACATCAGAAGCACCTGAAACAAGAGAGTTAGTAACTTGGTATCAAGTGAGAATTCCAATCCGTGATGAAGATAATTATACAAAAGTAGGTAGCATCGATAACTTTAAATCAATTAAATATATTCGTTTATTTATGACAGATTGGGAGCAGCCTGTTGTATTAAGAATGTTAGATTTTCAATTAGTGGGTGCACAATGGAGACAGTATTCAGATAATATAGATGATGAATCTGGAACTCCATCAACCGCTACAGTAAATATTTCATCAGTAAATATTGAACAGAATGGTATTACTGATGAAAGTGGAAAAATACCCTATGTATTACCTCCAGGTTTCGAAAGAGACTATGATGCTACATCAACCGTAACAAGAAGAATTAATGAACAGTCAATACAGGTTTGTGTTGATAATTTAGATAATGATGATGGAGTAGGCGTTTATAAAAACTTCAGTCTAGATTTGGTCAATTATAAGCGAATTAAAATGGAGCTTCATGCTGAATCTGATAATGCTTCTGATGAAGACCTTAGAGCATTTTTAAGATTGGGTACTGATTTAGTGAATAACTATTATGAAATAGAAGTTCCTCTATATATCACTCAACCATATTCTACAACACAAGAGCAAATTTGGCCTCGTGAAAATGAGATTGATATCGCCATAGAATCTCTCTATAAATTAAAAGCGAAGAGAAATTCTGAAGGAGCTTCTATTAGTGATCCTTATCCAGCAGTATTGACTGTGCCAAATATTGGCAATTATAGAGTTCGAGTAGTTGGTAATCCTGATTTGAGTTCTGTTCAAACAGCGATGATCGGTGTTAGAAACCCTAATACAGACGATTTAAGACCATATGATGTTTGTATTTGGGCAAATGAATTAAGAGCGACAGAGTACAGCACTTTCTCAGCATGGGCGGCAAATGCTTCAATTGATGCTACTCTCGCAGACTTTATGAATATTAAAGCAAATACGAGATATAGTACTGTTGGCTTTGGTGGCATACAAGATAAAATTGGGGACCGTCAAAGAGAAGACAATCTAGAATTTGGTATCTCTACAAATATTAATTTAGAAAAGATCTTCCTGAATAGAGTCGGTTTAACAATTCCAATATACATGAGTTATGACCGTAAAGGTTCTAATCCATATTTTGATCCGTTAAATCCAGATACACCATTGTCAATTGCTGAAACTAGTTTTGGTAGTGCATCTGAGGGTGCTTATTATTCTGATCAAGTTCGTTATTTAGAAGAATCACGAAGTATTAGTTTGACAAACTTAAGTAAAGTGAAAATGAATCCTGAGGCGAAAAGTTATCCTTGGGATATTGAAAACCTTAGTTTAAGTGGGTCATATAGTGATTCTCATATGAGAGATCAAAATACCGAAGCAAAAGATTACATACAATGGAAAGTAGGAGCTGCTTATTCTTATCAATCTCCATTGAAAAATTGGGAACCTTTCAAAAATGCTGAAATGAGTGACTGGGGAGCAATTATTAAAGATTTTAATATTATGCCAATCCCTAATTCATATTCAATTAGAGGTGACTTAGATAGGGTATATCGCTACACTCAATTCAGAACTTTTGATAAAGATACTAATGAGTTTACGACTGCGACAATTGCACCAACCTATGAGAAGAGTTTCCTTTTTAATAGAGGTTATAATATTGGATGGAACTTCGCAAAAAGTTTAAAGATTGATTACGCAGCGACTGCAAATGCATTGGTGGATGAACCTGAAGGAGCTTTAGACTCTGAAGCAAAAAGAGATTCTGTTAAAATGAACCTCTTAAATTTTGGCCGTATGAAAGTTTTTGATCAACAAATCTCAGGAACATATAATATTCCATTAAATAAGATTCCTGCTTTAGATTTCGTTGGAGCAAACGCTAGATATGTGGCAGGAACTAAGTGGACAGCTGGAACATTAGGTTTAGCAGATACTTTAGGTAATACTCTCTCAAACACACAACAAATATCGTTTAACTCGAAACTTGATTTCAGTACCATTTATAAAAAAATGGGATATGTTAATCACCTTGAAAATGGGGTTTCAACAAGATCAAGAAGTCGTTCTCGTTCAAGAAATTCTAATGGTTCTAAAGCAAAGAAAGACAACACAATGTTAGCTTATAAGAAAATTAAGTTAAAAGATAAGTTGAAAAAACTTAGAACCAAGCAAACAGAAATTCGTAATGAAGAAGCCAATAAAGTCAAAGAAGAGACAGAAAAATTGGAAGAGAAAATTACGAAGTTAAAGACGAAAATTGAGAAGTATAAAGCAAAAGAAAAAGATATTGCTCCACTTGAAGCCAAAATCGAAGAGTATAATACAGAAATAGCCGCTCTACAAGCTGAACCAACTGAGGAAGAAGTAGAGGAGAAAAATGTAAAATTAGCGAAGATTACAGAGCAAATTAAGGAATATGAAGAGGAACTTCTTGCTATTAATAAAGAATTAAAAGGAAGAGAAGAACCTAAGAAAGGTGCTGGAGAACAATTGACAGACGTAGGTATTCGTATTGCAACCATGTTGAAAGATGTTGATTTTACTTACTCTGAAAATAATTCAACAGTTCTTCCAGGTTATATGCCAACGGCTCAATATATGGGATTTGATCCTAGTTATAACGCACCAGGTTTAGCCTTTATTTTAGGTAGTCAAGATCCAACAATTCGTTATGAAGCGGCAAAGAATGGATGGTTGGCACCAAGTGATTATCTAAATCAACAATTTGTTCAGCAAAAAAGAGAAGAATATCGATTTAGAGCAAATTTAGAGCCTATTAAAGATCTCAAAATTGCCTTATCTAGTACTCATACAACAACCGAAGCTTACTCAGAAGTATTCCGTTTTGATCAGGCATCAGATGAGTATATGTCGTTTTCTCCACAAAGAACAGGTACTTTCGGTATGTCTTTCTTTACTTTACCAACTGCATTTAGTAAGCCTACAGGAAATAGTGAGTCTGATGTATTTAATCAATTTGTTGCCAATAGAGATGTAGTAAAAGGTCGTTTAAATGCAACAAATACTTCAGGAGGTACATATGAAGATAATGATCAAGATGTTTTAATTCCTGCATTTATCGCGGCGTATACTGGTAAGGATGCAAGTGAAGTTGGTCTTTCTGCTTTTCCTTCATCATTCCCAATTCCAAGCTGGGATGTGAGATATACAGGACTGACAAATATTAAGGCATTAAAAAATACATTTAAGTCGATCACTTTATCACATAGTTATCAGTCGAATTATACAGTAGGTAGTTACAATTCTTCTCTATTATATGGAGCAACTGAAATTGGACCCCAAAATGATATTAATGATCAACCTCAGGCTAGACCTGAAAGTGGTGGTTCTACGACAATTGTTCCTGTTTATGTTATTAATCAAGTAAATATCGAAGAGCGTTTTGGTCCATTGATTGGTATTAATATCAAGTTGATGAATGATCTTCAAATCAAATTTGATTATAATAAAGGTAGAATGTTAGCCTTGAATTTATCAAATGCACAAGTTACAGAACAATTAAATAATGATTTCACTGTAGATATAGGATATACAAAGGCAGGAATGAAATTACCATTCCGTTCAAAAGGTAGAACCACTGTATTGAAAAATGATATTACATTTAGATTGGCGTTCTCAATAAGAGATAATCAAACTACTCAATATAGAATTGATGAGGAGAATGTAGTAACTGCAGGAAATATGAACCTTGCATTAAGACCTACAATCAATTATATGTTGAATGATAGAGCAAGTTTACAATGTTACTTTGATCGTACAATCAATGATCCTAAAATATCAAATGCCTATAGAAGAACATCTACTGCATTTGGTTTCCAATTTAAATATTCATTGACGCAGTAAAAGAAAATATCCTCAAAATGAAAGGCCATCATTACGAAAAATGATGGCCTTTTATTATTTCTAAACTTAAAGTGTCTATAAATTTCCTCTTAATTCTTGTTCTCTTTCGATTGCTTCGAATAAAGCTTTAAAATTACCTTTACCAAAAGAACGAGCCCCTTTACGTTGAATAATTTCAAAGAATAAAGTTGGACGATCTTCTACTGGCTTAGTGAATATTTGAAGTAGGTATCCTTCCTCATCACGATCAACAAGGATATTTAGTTTTTTCAATTGATCAATTTCCTCATCAATATCACCAACTCGTTCCCTTAAATCATCATAATAATTATCTGGTACATAAAGGAATTCAATACCTCTTTCTCTTAATTCTTGTACGGTATAACAAATGTCATCAGTAGCTACTGCAATATGTTGTACGCCGGCGCCATTGTAAAAATCAAGATATTCTTCAATTTGAGATTTCTTTTTACCCTCAGCAGGTTCATTAATTGGGAATTTTACATACCCATTTCCATTTGAGACTACTTTTGACATCAATGCAGTATAATCTGTAGAGATATCATTGTCATCAAAAGTCAACAGTAATTTGAAGCCCATCACTTCTTCATAGAAATTTACCCATTTGTCCATCTCACCAAGGTCGACATTTCCTACACAGTGATCTACATATTTAAGACCAACAGTTTTTGTTTTGAAGTTTGATGTTTTGGCCGCAAATTTTGGTAAGAATGTACCATTGTAGTTTTTTCTTTCTACAAAAGTATGTACTGTATCGCCATATGTTTCGATAGTAGCCATGACTACTTCACCATGTTCATCGGAGATAACACGAGGAGAATGTACAGCTTTAGCACCTCTTTTGACAGTTTCTTCAAAAGATTTACGAGCATCATCAACCCATAATGCCAATACTTTTACACCATCACCATGCTTATGCACGTGCTCAGCAATTTCTGAGTTAGTGTTTAATGATGTGGTAAATACGAAGCGAAGTTTGCCTTGTTGAAGTACATAACTGCTTCGATCGCGAACCCCTGTTTCAGGCCCAGAGTAAGCAATTAACTCAAATCCAAAAGCAGCTTGGTAGAAATAAGCAGCTTGTTTGGCATTGCCTACATAAAATTCAATGTGATCAGTTCCGTTGATAGGAAGAAAATCCACTTCTTCCATCTGTTTTGTACTAGACGTTAGCATGCGAGTAATAATTAAAAATGTTTATTATATGTGTTTTAAGTGTTTTTCTACGAAAGTATAGAGCCAAAAAAAAGCCATTATTATCCTGTAAAGTTTGAATGTGAAAACTACAGACCACACGAAAGTGTGATAATAAAGGCTTTTTTCAATATATAATTAGTGTTGTCTCATTACGAGATTTACTTCTATTCTAAGGTTATGTTTATATATACGTTGTGTGAATATAGTTAGTTTAATTGATCTTTTAAAATTCTGAACTCAACAATTGGTGAGATTCTTTCATATAAGATATTGTAAACTGCTCTTGTAATTGGTAAATCATTTTCGATTTCTAATCTTTTAGCGATTTCGAAAATACTTTTGACAGCATAATATCCTTCTGCTACCATCTGCATCTCTAGTTGAGCAGCTTTCACTGAATATCCATGGCCTATCATATTACCAAAAGTTCTATTTCTTGAGAATTGTGAGTAAGAAGTAACCAACATGTCACCTAGGTATGCCGTTCCTAATAAATTTCTCTTAATATGATATGCTGCTTTCAAGAAATATTGTACTTCTTGCATAGCATTTGAGACTAAAACTGCCTGAAAATTATCACCATATCCAAGTCCATGGGCAATACCACATGAAATTGCAACAATATTTTTCATTACTGCAGAATACTCTACACCATAAATATCTCTTATTGAAGTAGTTTTGATATAACGATTACTCATAGCTTCTGATAAAGCAGTACCAAATCGTTTACTACCAGATGCAATAGTAAGGTAAGCTTGTTTTTCCATTGCCACTTCTTCAGCATGACAAGGACCTCCAATTACTGCAACTTTTTTATGGTGTACACCAAAATTCTTTTCAATATGTTCTGTGACAAGTATGTGTTTTTCAGGTATTAAACCTTTTATTGCTGAAATCACATATTTATCTTTAAAATCTTCAGGAGTCAAATCTTTGATTGCATCAAGAACGAATGCAGCAGGAACAGCTAATAAAATTGCATTGGCATCTTTAATAGCATCCTTTATATTATTGAAAGGGGTTACTTTTTCGCTTGAAATTTTTGCTGAAGGTAAATATCTAGGGTTAGAGTGATATTGTTGAATATGTTTAATATCTTCTTTATTTCTAATCCACCAATGTAAAGAAGTATTACCACCATCAGATAAAATTTTAACTAATGCAGTGGCCCAACTACCTCCACCAATAACGGCGATCTTTGAAATATCAGGTAAATCGTTTTGATTCTCAGTGCTTTCTGTATGTTTTGTATCTTTTGTCACTCTATTTTTTTATAAATTTTATGTAAAGGTAATAAATACACTTCAAAAGTACTTACTCTTTTACAATGCAATTATGCTTATTTAAATCCGGCTTTACAATTGTATTAGGATTGATTTTATCTTTTTGTCTTAAAAAGGTGATACGAATTTCATTTTAAACGTTTAAATTTTTTTGTCGATAATTAAAAATGTATGTTAATTTGTTTAATTATTTCAATTATTTATTGATTTAAATCAATTTTTCGTAATTTTGAAGTTATTACTATTTGAAACAAATCCGATATGAAAGATATACAATCATTAGAAAGCTGGTCTGTAGTAAAAAATGGCGGTCCAATCGCTATTGCAGGACCATGTAGTGCAGAGTCTGAGGAGCAATTAATGGATACTTGCCGTCAGATCACTGAAGAGATAGATATTACGTTATTAAGAGCGGGTATCTGGAAACCAAGAACTAGACCAGGATCTTTTGAAGGTATTGGTGAAGAAGGTTTAAAATGGTTTGCAAATGTAAAGAAAGAACTAAATATGCCAATCACTACTGAGGTTGCAAATGCTCAACATGTTGAGTTAGCACTTAAGTATGGTGTTGATGTTCTTTGGATCGGTGCGCGTAGTACTGTAAACCCTTTCACAATCCAAGAAATTGCTGATGCTTTAAAAGGTGTGAAAGATGTTCCTGTAATGATCAAAAACCCAATCAACCCAGACGTAGCATTATGGAAAGGTGCGATTGAGCGTATTTATGGTGCAGGTGTTCGTCAAATTGCAGGTATCCACCGTGGATTCTCTTCATTTGAAAAAACACAATACAGAAACGTACCAATGTGGAAGTTACCAATCGCTTTAAAGACTGAACTTCCTAACTTACCAATGATTTGTGATCCATCACATATCGGTGGTACGCGTGACCTTATTTACCCTGTATCTCAAAAAGCAATCGACTTAGACTTTGACGGTTTAATGATCGAAACTCACAGAGATCCAGATAATGCTTGGTCTGATGCTTCACAACAAGTTACTCCTAAGCGTTTAGCGGAGATTCTTAACGAAGTGAAAATCAAGAAAGCAACTACGGATGCTGAAGAAGTAAATTCTAAATTAGATACTCTTCGTGGTAAAATCGACCGTTTAGATAACGAATTATTAGAGGTATTATCTCAAAGAATGAGTGTTGTTAACGAAATCGGAGACTACAAGAGAGACAATAACCTTACTGTTTTCCAAGCAGGTCGTTGGATCGATATTTTCCAAAACCGTCCTGAGCAAGCAGCTAAGTTAGGTTTAAGCAAGACTTTCATGGAGCAATTATTCAAATTGGTTCACGATGAGTCTATCCGTCTTCAAACTGCAGTAGTAAACACAGAAAAAGCTTAATTTTTTCTGTTTAGATAATATTTAGGCGGAACACGAAAGTGCTTCCGCCTTATTTTTTATCCTAAGCGTTCATTCTTTTGAAGAGTAGTTTTCAATATTAAAGTGCTATGAGTATTAATAAAGTATCATTTTTACAAACCGTAGATCAAAGTACCTTTGAAGGGCTAAAAAACTATACAAACCTTGCAGTCATTGTGGATGAGAACACAAAAAGAGACTGTTATCCTATTGTAAAAGACTATTTACCTTCACATATTTTGATTGAAGTAGTAAGTGGAGAGGAAAATAAAAATATTGAAACTTGTCAACACATTTGGCAAGAACTAACTAATGCTAGCTTTGACAGAAAAGCTGCAGTACTTGATCTTGGTGGTGGAGTAATTGGTGATATGGGAGGCTTTTGTGCTTCGACCTACAAAAGAGGAATTAACTTTTGGCAAATGCCTACAACTTTATTATCTCAAGTTGATGCAAGTGTTGGAGGGAAATTAGGAATTGATTTTGGTAAACTTAAAAATCATATCGGTGTATTTAGAATTCCAGATATGGTATTGGTATATCCTGAGTTTATTAAAACATTACCTGCGAATGAACTTCGTTCTGGATTTGCAGAGGTTATTAAGCATTGTCTTATTGCTGATGCTAAACATTGGAAAACTGTTTCTTCTAAACCTTTAGCAGATCAAGACTTAAAATCTATTATCCCTCATTCTATCAATATTAAAGATGGTGTAGTAACTTCCGACCCAACGGAAAAAGGTTTAAGGAAAATCTTAAACTATGGTCATACAATTGGTCATGCGATTGAAAGTTATCTTCTTGATATTCCTGGTAGGAAATTATTACATGGTGAAGCAATTGCTATTGGAATGATTGCAGAAGCTTATTTATCAGTAAAATTTACGGGTTTAAAAGAAGAGGAATTAAAAGAAATTCAAGAGTATATTCTTTCTGTTTATGGTAAAGTTGAAATCCTTGAAACGGACCTTCAACATTTCTACGCTTATCTATTACAAGATAAAAAGAATAGTGGCAAGAAACTTAGTTTCTCATTATTGACCAAAATTGGAGATTGTACTTACGATCAATATATTGAATGGAATGATATTGAAGAAGCCATAAAATATTATATGAGTTTATAATTTGAAAACCCAAAGTTTAAGAATATATTAAATTTTGGGTTTATTTTTAATGACTAAATATGAAAAGCAAACTATTAAATTTTACGATTTTATTCACATTCCTTTCGTTTTATACTCTAGCTCAAGAAATTGAATACAAGCAAGAAAGTGAAATTCATTATTATGATTCTAAAACCAGAAAAACAGATTCTTATTTAGATGAGAGATGTGTTTTGGATTTTTATTATCCAGCTAATAAAGAGAATTATTCAACTGTTGTTTGGTTTCATGGGGGTGGTTTAACTTCAGGACAAAAGGAAATTCCAGAATATTTAAAAGAAAAAGGAATAGCAGTTATTGGTGTTAATTACAGACTTTATCCGAAAGTAAAAGCGCCAGTATATATTGAAGATGCAGCAGCAGCTGTAGCATGGGCTTTTAAAAATGTAACGAAATATGGAGGAAGTCCTGAAAAAATATTTATATCTGGACATTCAGCCGGTGGTTATTTGGCTAGTATGGTAGGTTTAGATAAATCTTATCTTGCTAAACATGATATTGATGCAAATACTATTGCAGGATTAATTCCTTTTTCAGGACATACAATTACACATTTTACAGTAAGAGAGGAGAGAGGTATAAAAGGTGAACAACCTATTATTGATAATTTAGCACCCCTGTATCACGTGCGTGCGGATGCCCCACCTTTATTATTAATAACAGGTGATCGTGAACTTGAACTTTTGGGTAGATATGAGGAGAATGCTTATATGTACAGAATGATGAAAGTTGCAGGGCACAAAGAAACCAGAATAATGGAATTAGATGGGTACAATCATGGTATGGTTTACCCGGCGTTACCTCTTCTAATTAACGAGGTAAATAGAATCGAAAAATTGATAAATTAATATTATAATCTATCTTTTGGGGATAATAATACAGGCTGAATGATCTTTTCAATGAGACGCTCAGCTTGTTCTATATAGAGGCAATTTTTTAATTTCCATCCACGATTTTTTGCAACCATTTCCAATAAATTATGCTCTTCATTGATGAAATTTGTAACTGTAATAATGTGTATGTTCTTATTTACTTTTAATTCATTTAAAGCTACAAAAAAAGAATGCTTTTCATATAAGTTAAAAGGAATACTAAGTGCTTTACTATTAACCATTAATATACTTTTATCTTCTAATTCAATAGAAGCATCAGCAATTGCTTTAAGCATCTCTTGCTGAGAAACTTTACCTGAAAGTTCAATGAATACATAATTTTTATCAGTAACTATTTTATAGGCCATTCTATCTGTACTTATTTAGTAAATATTTGATGACGCAAGTTACTTAAAAGAAAATAAAAATGAGAAACAACATAAATTTATAATGATAATTATCAATAAAATCCTTTTCTAACGCTCTCTAAAAAATATATAATCAAATAATGTAGAAGTTTGAATAAATGATGAAGTAAGTACTTAATTTCTTTTGAAGTATTGTAGACGTATGAAATGAATTACAACGATGCTGTTGTAAGCGAATAAAATAAATAGCTATGAATACTTACTTTAAATTAATGCCAATCTTTCTGACAGTTCTGTATTTTACTACGTGTGAATTGTTAGCGGCTCCAAGAAATGGGGAGCTTTATGAATTTCATCAACCTGATGGTTCTATTGTTCAAGTCAAACTTTACGGAGACGATTACTATCTAAGAGCAGAAAGCCTTGATGGTTACACATTAATTCATGACGAAAAAACAGGGTGGATCTGCTATGCCCAATTGAATCAAACAAAAGACCAATTGGTTTCTACAGGTATACACTATGAAGGTTCAACGTCACTTTCGACATTTGAGCGTACTTCAACTTCTGATTTATTGAAGCACCTTGATTTACCACTGTCTGTTATTGAAAAACAAAGAAAACAAACGGAAGACGATTTAGGGGGGCATCAGCATTTTGGAAATTCATTTTTTCATGACTTGAAACCTACACAACATGGTACAAATACCAATCGAGTGATAGGAAAGTATAAGGCAATAAGCATACTTGTAGATTTTAGTGATGCTCCTGCAGTTTGGGATAAATCTACCATTGAGCAAATGATGAATGGGGAGAATTTTACAGTCAATGGAAATTATAGTTCAGTAAAGAAATACTTCAAAGATGTCTCTGGGGGATTGGTTGAATATGACAATGTAGTAGTTGGTTATTATAGAGCACCAAAGACTTTTGCTGAATATGATAACATGTCATACGCTGCTGGAGCTAGAGAAATACTTCAGTTTGTACTATCAAAAATTGATGAAGAGGGATTTGATTTTTCAAGTCTCAGTAAAAAAAACGGGAACATTCAGGCTATAAACTTAATGTATACTGGAAGTCCTAGAGCTTGGGCAAAAGGAATGTGGTATCATAAAGGTACTTATACAGGGTTTTCAGCAGATGGAGTAGGAACTAGAGATTATAATACTTCTCCAGTGAATGACAACCTTTCAATAGGAACAATTATTCATGAAAATGGTCATATGCTTTGTGGTTGGCCTGACTTATATAAATATTCAAGTAGTACAGGAACAAGTGGTATTGGGAACTTTTGTATCATGTCTGGGTATGGAAGTACAAAGAATCCTATTCCTCCAAATCCTTATTTTAGATGGTTAGCGGGGTGGACTCAAACTACGAATATTTCGAATTATAATGGCACAATTGAAGATGGAGTAAATGATAAAACCATTTATAAATACGATCATCCGTCAAATACAAATGAATTCTTCATATTGGAAGGAGTGAGGAAAACTGGACGAGGAAAATTCTATCCAGATGAGGGTTTAGCAATTTGGCACATCGATAGGACAGGTAATAATCAAACTTGGGACCATGAAGTATGGTTAGAACATGCGAATAATACTCGAGATGGACATACTGGAGCATGTTGGCATCAAGGAGGAAATGTTACTTTTAATGATTCATCATCCCCCAATGCAAGATGGTTAGACGGTAGTCCAAGTAATCTAGCAATCTCTGAAGTTGGTGGAATAGGTAATACAATGGCTTTTAAAGCGGTAGGAAATGGAGCACAATGTACAAACAATGATGTCACAGCTATTCAATTTGCAGTTGATTCTATTTCAATTTTCAGAGATCAAGTTATTACTTTAAATGCAGAGGCTTACAATGAATGTGGAGAAATCGTTAATACAGCAATCAGTTGGTCAAATAATGCCCCTGAAGGTGTTTTTTCATCGAATGATTTTGGACGTTTCGTAATAACAGCAAGTGTAGGGAATATTGAAAAACAAGTAGTGATTCATGTTATTGAAGATCCTGAAAATTGTTCAGATCCTTCTGTAGTGGAATTACAATTATCTCCAGATATTTCAAATTTGTTTTTAGGTGAACAAGTACAGTTTATAGTAAAAGCTTTCAATAAATGTGGAGGAGAAGAATCAATTGAACCAATTTGGGCATCAAATGTAGAAGGAGGGCTTTTTAGAGCAAATCAATTGGGGGAACATATAATATCTGTCACTTTTAATGATATCACGATTGAAAAAGAGATCACTGTTTTACCTGAAAATGCTACATTGATTAGTAATAGTGAGATAGATAATCTCTCAATGATGAATACAGAATGGTACGCACATGATGATGGTGTTAATGGCGGGTCATCTGTTTATCCTAATGGAAGTTTTACAATGACATCGGAAGGAGCTAATAATACCGCTTATTCATCAAAAATCACTTACTCTCTAAATCAAGGATCTTTACCATATAACCCTTTTGTAGCTTTTGGTTTTAACTTAAATGAAGAGGATACTCCTTTTAATTTAAATGGTTCAACAGGCATTTCTTTTTATCATAAAGGGGATGGGTTGCATTTGCAAACGCTACTTTCAACGGTGTCAGATTATGCACATTATCAAACTTATATTCCTTCACATGCAAATTGGACAAAAGTGACGTTAAATTGGTCTTCGTTTGATCAACCCAATTGGGGTAGTTCTGTAAATTGGGACTTATCAAAAGTTGTCGGATTTAAATGGCAGAAAAATGGTAATACTGGAGATCAAGGAGAAATATATATCGATGAGGTAAAGATTGAAGGTTTAATTTTTGAAACACCTCTTCAAATTTGTGAATCAAATGGATTGAGTCATTTAGCACTTATTTTACCAAAAGATGAAATAAAAATTGGTGAGAAAGTTAGTTTAGAGGCGATAGGGTATGATAGCTGTAATCGAGTGATTCCAATTACACCAATTTGGTCTCAAAATAGTTTAGATGGAGAATTTACTGGATTTCAAGCAGGAGCCTTTACTATTTCAGTGAGTACTTTTGATGAACAAACAGAAGAGACATTTATAGTTGAAAAAATTATTAATGTTGTTGAAAATATCTCACCATTCATTTCTATTACTTCTCCTTCTACAGGAATATTTGAAAACAATGATTTCACCATTACTGCTTCTGCTGAAGATAGTGATGGAGAGATTGAAAAAGTGGAATTTTATGTCAATAATAATTACTTAGGTTCTGATTCTTCAAGTCCATATACCTATGATTGGCAACCTGAAAATGGTACTTTTCAAATTTTTGCTGTAGCTGAAGATAATGAAGGTGCAACAACTGTTTCAGAAATAAGAACTGTTACTGTTAATGTTGAAGAAGTGGCGTCATGTCCAATTTGGGATGCTAATACTCAATATCAAAATGGAGATGTTGTTGAATATTCAGGGGTTAATTATACTGCAATTAGTGATTGGCCAAATGTTGGAGAATCCCCTAAATACAATGTTGATAATAATTGGGGTTGGGCTTGGCAAGAAGGAGGAAGCTGTGAAAATGCAATTCAAGCATCTCCTCAAATAATTACAGAGATCGATAATAACGAAGTTTTTCTTCAAATTTACCCTAATCCATCTGATGGAATTTTTAATATTATTTCATCATTTGAATACGATAAAGTTGAAATTTACAATCTTCAAGGCAACAAGATTAACAATTCATCTCATAACCAAATAGATTTATCTAATCATGGAAAAGGTATTTATTTGATAAAAATTGAAACAGAAGTTGGTGTGATCATTCGACAAGTGATCAAAAAATAAAATAGAAAAGTCGCATATCTTCAGTAATTAGATATGCGACTTTTCTAATTATTTATTCTGCTATTTAATTCATCATTAATCGCAATACGTAATGCGATATGTTTTTTATCTGTATTTTCAGGAATCCATGGAGCAGAAATACTACTGTTATCTTTTAATGTAAATCTTATATGACAGCGACTACCATTACTATCTATTTGAAACCTTAAAATTTCATTGTATTTAACCTTAATGGTTTTTCGTTTAAAGTTGAAAATTAAAGCATCTTCTTCGAAACTAATAAATCTAAAAGGCCAAGCTTTCTTTGGTTTAAATAAAAAAGTAGGAAGTAGAATTACAGGGAGTACAGCAATTGTAAAACCAAAAAGATCTGGATATTCAATACCTTTCCAACCAAAATTAAGGTATCCATCAATTAGTTGATACAACTCTGCTCCACCTACCAAAGGAGAAGCAATCCTTAATGACCACTTAATAAATTTATGCTGTTTTAAAATCAGATTACCATTGAAGTCCAAAGGCAAATAAATGTCTTGTTTTCGTTGGTAGGGAAGAAGTAGGTTATTAGTTGTTTTAGTAATCATTTTTTTCTGTACGAATGAATAATTGTTTTCTATTATTATAAAAAGATAATTCAGATTTTTCCTTTTTAATTGTCATCTTGATTTTGGATTTTTTTGTTGATTTCATCCAAAAATAACTCTCCAAGTTCCCACGTTTTCTTGTCTTGTTTATTAAACCATTTTTCCTCGATTATTGTACCGTCATTTAATATAATTCTAATACGATAATCTTCATAACTAGAATCATAACTCTTAAATACTTGTTGAATATTCTTTAAATTAAAAGATAGGTGTTTTTTCCTCTTTTTTATTTTTAAAGTGGTATTCGTTAATCTTAAATACCCATCAAAAGTTTTCCTTTGATAAATTATAAATGGCAACAGCACAGCTTCAATACCGAAAATTATGAATTCAACTTGGTTAAGTGTGTCTATTTCTAAAAAGCTAAATTTGTATAATAATGAACTTATTAAAATGCCATTCAATGCTAAAATACCTATCTCAACATAATGCTGAATTTTTTTAAACCATTTAGCTCGTATAGGGTTTAATCTTGAATAGTCTATATTAATTGGATTATCAAGAGGAATAAAGACCTCATTATTTATTTTAAAATCAGAGAGTATATTCTTTGTTTTAATATTTGTGTTAACGTCCATCTAAATTAGTCTAGTTTTAACTTCATCAATAATAGAATTTCCAATTACCCAAGAAGTACTTTGTCCAGCATTATAAAACCATCTGTCTTGAAAAGTGCTTCCATCTTTTAATTCAATTTCAAGAAAGCTGTCATCAAAATTTTCATTGTAAATATAAGCTATATTTTGTGTTTCAGAATATTTAAAAGAATTTATTTTACTCCCTTTTTTTATTTCAAAATATTCATCTGTTAGTTTGATGTAACCTTTGAAATTCATTTTGTTATAAATGTAAAAAGGAGATAGGAAGAGTAAAATCCCTAATACAAAAACATCAAATCTACCATAATCGACTCTTCCGTTATTTATAAAGTCCTTTATCAGGAAAGTAAATAGGTAGAATGTGAAAATCAATAAACTGATTTCAATTGTTTTTGTAATAAATTTTTGAGCTCTCTTTGTTTCAAAATTTAATCTCTCAGTATCTATCAGAATAGTATTTTTTAGAGGAATAAGAATTTCTTTATCATTATTGAAATGTGATAAAATAGTTTTTCGTGATGCAGCAATATTCATTTGTTTAAGTAATTATAGTATAAAAAAAATAGTGTTCTGATTAGTAGTTGGTTCGTGTAGTTTTTAGAGTGACTTGTTAAATGTTTTTATGTGATTTTAATTGAATGTCTCTTTCATCTATATTAAGTAAGTTTTGGTCAATTCTATTTTGAATCACTTTAAATAATCCTTGAATAGTGTTTTGGTCTTCTTTTCTAATTTCAGTATTTGATAACCAAGGTAAATTCATTTCTTCACCATTTTTATGTGTAAAAACTAGATATTTTGTTACAGAGTTGCCTTCACTTACATCAAACTTAATGATGTTTTTGAGAGAAATTTTAGATCTTTTAAAACCTGTTCTATTGATCATAAAAGTATCACCATCAAAATAGATAAAGCTCTTATACCAAGCTAATGGTGAGTTGGAAAGGTAAGGTTTGATAGCAATTAAAAAGCTTACTTCTCCAATAAATATAAGATCATCAAACCAAAAATCTTTTAAAAAAGTATCGATTGAAAGATTTGTGAAAAGAAAGTTCTTAAGATAAACTAATGCGTCTACACCTAATGCAATAGCACCGATATAGACCATTATCTGTTGTAAAGTAAGTCCTCCATAGTATTTTGGTTTTTTGACGATTCCCTTGAAATCCAGCGGTATATAAATCTTCACAGTAGACATAATGATAATGCTTAAAAAATATGATAGTCCGTGTTTAGATTTATTTACACGTTTATCAAAAGATAAAGTTTCATTTGGTCGTGTTTTTAGGTTTAAAATAATGGTGAATAACCTTAAGAAGTACTTTCTCATTTAGAAACAAATTACGATATTTGCGTGATCTGTACCCATAGGTATAGATAAAACAAAATTTAGTTAGACAATTTCATTCTACAATCAATGGGATTTAAGGAATACAAAGGGCTTGACCTAGTAGCTGCGAATCAAGAAATTCGTCAATATTGGGAAGAGCAAAATATCTTCGATAAGTCTGTCTCATCAAGACAGGGAAATCCATCTTTCGTTTTCTATGAAGGGCCTCCTTCGGCAAACGGTGCACCTGGTATTCACCACGTAATGGGCCGTGCTGTAAAAGACCTTTTCAATAGATACAAAACATTAAAGGGATTTGAAGTAAAGCGTAAAGCAGGATGGGATACTCACGGTTTACCGGTAGAGTTGAAAGTTGAAAAAGAGCTTGGCATTACTAAAGAAGATATTGGTAAGAAAATTTCTGTTGATGAATATAACGCTGCTTGCCGTAAAACGGTAATGGAATTCAAAGAGCAGTGGGATGAGTTAACAAGACAAATGGGATATTGGGTAGACTTAAAAACACCTTATATCACTTTTGAAAAGAATTATATGGAATCTGTATGGTACTTACTAAAAGAACTATACAAGAAAGATTTATTATATAAAGGATATACTATCCAACCTTATTCTCCAGCTGCTGGTACAGGTTTATCTTCTCACGAATTAAACCAGCCAGGTGCTTATAGAGATGTAACGGATACAACGATTACTGCTCAATTCAAAGCAATTGATGAGGGTAATAATCCTGCTTTATTCTCAGATTTATACGGTGATTTATTCTTCCTAGCATGGACGACAACTCCTTGGACATTGTCTTCTAATGCAGCATTAGCGGTAGGTAAAAACATTGATTACGTGAAAGTTCAAACATACAATGCGTATACTTTTGAGCCAATTACAGTAATCTTAGCCAAAGATCGTTTAAATGCATATGTAACGAAGAAGCAATTAGATGCTGATTTTGATGCCTATGAAAAAGGTGCTAAAGTTGTTCCTGCAAGAGTAGTTGCCGAATTAAAAGGTGCTGACTTAGTAGGTACAAAATATGAGCAATTATTGCCATACGTAAAACCTAAAGGTAAAGCATTTGAAGTAATCCCTGGTGATTTCGTAACTACTGAAGACGGTACAGGTATCGTTCACATCGCTCCAACTTTTGGTGCAGATGACCAGAGAGTTGCTAATCTTGCAGGTATTTCTCCAGTTGTTGTATTTGACGAAAAAGGTGAGCCACTTCCATTAGTAGACAAAACAGGTCGTTATGTAAAAGAAATGGGAGAATTTGGTGAGCAGTTCGTTAAATCTGAATACGAAGAGGAAGCTGCCGCTGAAAAAGGGTACAAATCAATGGACGTTCGTATCGCTATTAAATTAAAAACGGAAAACAGAGCGTTTTTAGTAGCGAAGTATGTCCACAGTTACCCACACTGTTGGAGAACAGATAAGCCCGTTTTATACTATCCATTAGATTCATGGTTTATCCGTACAACTTCTGTAAAAGATCGTTTAGTTGAATTAAACAAAACAATCAACTGGAAGCCAAAAGCAACAGGTGAAGGACGTTTCGGAAACTGGTTAGAAAACTTAGTAGACTGGAACTTGTCTCGTTCACGTTATTGGGGTACACCACTTCCAATTTGGAGAACTGAAGATGGAAACGAAGAAGTTTGTATCGGTTCAGTAGCTGAATTGGGTGAATTAGTGAAAAAATCAGTGAAGGCAGGGGTAATGCCAAGAAATCCAAAGTACATCACAGATAATGATGAGCTGACTGAGGAATTCGATTTACACCGTCCTTACGTAGATGATATCGTATTAGTATCAGAAAGCGGTAAGCCAATGTATCGTGAATTAGACCTTATTGATGTATGGTTTGATTCAGGAGCAATGCCTTACGCTCAATGGCACTATCCATTCGAAAATAAAGATATTTTTGATGGTTCATTCCCTGCTGACTTTATTGCAGAAGGTGTTGACCAAACACGTGGTTGGTTCTTCACTTTACATGCAATTGCAGGTATGACGCAAGACTCAGTAGCTTACAAAAACGTAGTATCTAATGGTTTAGTATTGGATGCGAAAGGAGCGAAAATGTCTAAGCGTGTTGGTAACGTAATTGATCCATTTGAAACAATGGGAGAGCACGGAGCTGATGCGACACGTTGGTACATGATTTCAAATGCCAACCCATGGGATAACTTGAAGTTTGACTTAGAAGGGGTAAAAGAAACAAAACGTAAATTCTTCGGAACACTTTACAATACGTATTCTTTCTTCTCATTATATGCGAACTTAGACAACTTCACGTATTCAGAAGCGGAAGTTCCTATGGAAGATCGTCATGAGTCTGACCGTTGGATCTTATCTCGTCTAAACACATTAGTGAAAGAGGTAGATGCAGCATTCAATGACTATGAACCTACAAAAGCAGCTAGAGCAATTCAAGCGTTTACAATCGAAGACATGTCGAACTGGTATGTAAGATTGAACCGTAAGCGTTTCTGGAAAGGAGAGTATGCATCAGACAAGATTGCAGCTTACCAAACGCTTTACACTTGCTTGGAAACAATTTCAGTATTAATGTCTCCAATTGCTCCATTCTTCTCGGATCGTTTATTCCAAGATTTGAATGCAGCAACTGGAAAAGATAAAGCAGAGTCAGTTCACTTAGCGAACTTCCCTTCAGTAAATGAAGCGTTGATCAACATCGACTTAGAAGAGAAGATGCACTTGGCACAAGTAATTTCATCACTTACACACTCTATCCGTAAGAAAGACAAGTTGAAAGTGCGTCAGCCATTGCAACGTATCTTGATTCCAGATGTAAATGCTAAAGTAACTGCTCAAATCAAAGCTGTTGAAGATGTAATCGCTGCCGAAGTAAACATTAAAGAAATCGAATTCTTGACTGAAGAAAACGAAGGGATGTTTGTGAAGCACATCAAACCAAACTTCGCTACTTTAGGTAGAAAGTACGGTAAACTGATGAAAGGCATTGCTGGAACAGTAAACCAAATGTCACAAGACGACATTAAAGCAATCGAGTCAACAGGTTCTTATACTTTTGATGTAGATGGCAATGAAGTAGTTCTTGGTATTGAGGATGTATTGATCACTTCGGATGATATCCCAGGTTGGTCAATGGCAAAAGATCAAGGTATTACAGTTGCATTGGATATCACTTTAACAGAAGAGTTGAAGAAAGAAGGTATCGCTCGTGATATTGTAAACCGAGTTCAAAACATCCGTAAAGACACTGGTTTAGAAGTACAAGACAAAATCAATATCGTTGCTGAAAAAGGTGATGAGTTAGTGAACGGTGCTTTTGAATCATTCAAGGATTATATCTGTGAAGAAACACAAGCGGTATCATTATTAGTAGAAGATACCGTTGCAGACGCAACTGTACTTGACCTTGATGGTGTTGAAGTAAAATTAAAAGTGAGCAAGTAATCTTAGCTTACATTTAGATATTGAAGACGGGTAGCAGAAATGTTACCCGTTTTTTTTATGTTTAGTTGATTTTGTACTTTGAGAAAATAAACTATTACAATATTTTTTAAAGAAAACTAAAGCAAACTATATCAAAATAATATGAAAGTTTACAAAATAAGAATCGGAAATCTAAATGATGAAAATGATGCTTCTGTAATTGTTCCAGATGATAAAAAAGACGACTTTGTTTATACGTCAATAGAAAATTGGAGTAATTATACATGGTACAATTGTGAATTTAGAAAAGTAAAAGATGATTTTTTTCTTGCTTCTGGAGCAGGTATAATCGCTTTTGATAAAAAAGTGTGTGAATCAGATCTTTACACTATACTAGAAATGACAGGTGAAATAATTACTATTAATCATGAGTTATATGGTGAAATTTATATTTATCAATGTAAAAATTATCTCCATGCTTTAGATCTAGAAAACTCAATCTTATTAAGATACCCTCATAATAATGAAATTTCTCGTGTTTTAGATTATAAATTTCATGCACATAGGTTAACATCAGATTCAATATTTATGATACCTGAATCAAATGAGATATTTTGTTATCAAGGTGATAATGTTGATCTCGAATATGATTTTAAAGCAATCTATGAAAAGCATAATTTTCGAGGTCTAATTTTTATTGAAGTTTGATTAATCTTATACTACAGTCTTAAGCTGAAGGCATTACTTAACACTTGCAATATTTCTTCATTAGCACTTTAAGGCAAACTTTTTGAGGTAAACCAATAAGATTTTTTTACTAACATCTACTATGAAAAAATACACAAACTTTATACTCTTGCTCTTCTTAATTTCATGTGGGAATCAAGAACAAGAACTTCAATCATATAAAACGAAATTAGCCGAATTAGAAGCTATTCATCTTACTTTAGAAAATAAATTAAAGGAACAGGATATAAAGATTAAAACAGTCAAAGATGTGACTGCGAAATGGGATAAGGATGCTTTAGAAATCACTAATAAAGACTTAAAGGCACAGACTCAAAAATTAAATCAAACAGTTGCTGAAAATGCGATGAGTAAGCAAGTAGATCCTGAAAACTTCAGAAAATCTTTTATATTTTCTCTACCTAATGAGTTCTTACAAGCGTTCGAAGCTGTCTCAGATAAGTATAAAATATCTTCCGCTCTGAATCCATTTTATACGACTGGCCATTTTGATCTTGATGATAAACTTGATTATGCTGTTTTTATTGAAAACAGACTGAACAACAAACAAGGTGTTGCTGTGATAAAGGGGAGTGATTATAGTCAATTCTATATTTTAGGAGCAGGAAATACATTAAATGATGGTAGTGATGATTTGAATGGGTTATTAGCTTTGACAACTTTGAATACTAATCTAGTTGAAAGTAGGGATGAAAATCCAGTTCCTCAAATCAAATCATCGAATGTAATTTCTTTGTCGTTTAGTAATTTCTCATCTGCGGTGGCTTATTTAGATGAAGGTGAATTTAAACTTTACGCACAAGCTGATTAATCTTTCAACTCTCTTAATCAAATTAACAATGAAATACTTTTATCTATTGTCATTTGTACTGATCATTTCTTGTGATAATAACAAAAAAGAAATAGGAGAATATAAAACTCAGATAGCAGCTATAAATGCAAAAAATATTACACTGAATGAAGAATTAAAGACCAAGAATACTGAATTAGAACACTTGGAAAAATGGGTGACTATTCAACATGAAAATGATAGTTTAAAACAGGCTGTGAAGGATTTAGAACAAAAAATCTTTAATCAAAAAATCAATGAAGAACTGATAGGGTTTGAGTCTAATTTAGGTTATTTCTTACCCTCTGAAATCCTTTCAGTTTTGAAATCTATATCAACAGAATATAAGGTTGAGCCAGATATTAATCCTTTTTTCTTGAAGGCAAATTTGAGTACTGATGATACTTTTTTCTATGTTCTTCGAATTGAACAAATTAATTCAGGAAAGAAAGGTTTTATCGTATTGAAAGATTATGCACCAGATCGCTATTTTATTATGGGAGCAGGGCAACCTTTTAATGGAGTGGATGAAGACCTAAGTTATATAGGTGCTTGTTACGTTAAAAAGGCAAGTAATGTGACGATAGGCTATGAAGGTGATAGTGAAATTTACCCTACTAGTAAAGAGGTTGTAGTATTAGTTACCAAAGAAAGTGCCTCAGCTGTATTTTACCTTGATGAAGGAGAGTATAAATGGAAGTGGATAGGTGATTGATAAAAAAAATAAGTATAATTGTTTAGACAAATATTAAATAAACAATTATATATTTAATCTTCTATTATTTATTTTTAAATTCGATTATCAATCAAAAAAATAATTAATAAGATGAAATTAAATAACGGTCAAATTATTCCAGACGTTGGGTTTGGTACTTATCTATCAAAGAGTGGTGAAGAAGTTGAAAATGCGGTAAAAGTAGCATTAGAAGCGGGGTATCGTCATATTGATACAGCAATGATTTATAAGAATGAGGAAGGTGTCGGAAATGCTATTAAAGCTTCAGGTATTCCTCGTGAAGAAATTTTTGTAACAACTAAATTGTGGAATGATGATATCAGAAGTGGTAAAGTTAGAGAAGCATTATTAGCGTCTTTGAAAAGGCTTCAGCTGGATTATATTGACCTTTACCTTATTCACTGGCCAGCAGATGGGTATAAAGCTGCATATAAAGAGATGATTGCTTTGCAAAAAGAAGGCTTAATTAAGAGTATTGGTGTCAGTAACTTTAAACAACATCATCTTGAAGATATTGCAGATCTTGAAGTAGTTCCTACTGTGAATCAAATTGAAAGACATCCTAAATTACAACAAAATGACTTTATCGCTTATTGTGCTGACAAAGGAATTCTTGTACAGGCATGGGGTCCTTTGATGCAGGCAGGATTATTTGAGGATGAAACATTAATAGCGATTGCTGAGAAATACAACAAATCTACTGCTCAAGTGATGTTGAGATGGCATATTCAATCGGGTGTAAACCCATTACCTAAATCGGTAACTCCAAAAAGAATTATTGCTAACCTAGATATTTTTGATTTTGAATTATCTACTGATGATATGAATCAGATTAAAACGATGGATGAAGGTAAAAGAGTAGGACCAGATCCTGATACTTTTGATTTTTAATGAAATAAGTTGAATGTTAAACTATTATTATCATAGATCAATTGAAATGCATCAATAATGTTGCACCTTTGAATTGTTAGGTAAGTAATAGTAAGCTGAATAGATAAAGTTTTGCTTTATCATTTGTGGAATCCAAAAATGACACTATTCGCTTAAAGCATTCATTTTTTATAAGTCCAATGACATTATGTTGTTGGACTTTTTTTGTGTTGCATAAAAAAAGACCACTACAAAGTAATGATCTTTTTAATTCCTTTAATAACCCAAAAACTATTTCTTATTGCTGTTTTCGTGTACTAAATACGGAAAATAATTTGATTATGTCAAGAAAAAATATAATTAAAATGACTTTTTATGTGTTTTTTTTAATAATAAAACGCATAACATAGTGTACTATTAACCGTTAGGTTAATAAAAGAGCTTTTTCTCATTAATTACTGAAATTCCATGGCGAAAGACGTTTTTAATTACACTATATATTCTATTCAATTCTTCTTTTTGTATTGTATAAGTAGTGTTAATGTAAACGATATTTCCAAGTGGTCTTAACAAAACTTTCTCTTTCATAAAGTAATTATAGAGCTCATCTCTAATTGAATTGAAGTAGGAGGTTTCTTTTTCTGTATCAAATTCTATTGCTAAAATTGTCCCCGTTTGCCTTATAGATTTACAGAATGGTTCTTTTTCAATTTCCTTTTTAAATGTTGAATGGCTAACAATAATATCTTTAATTTGTTTTTGTCTTTCTTGACTTAACAACATATCCAAACTTTTGGAAGCAACAGCACAAGCTAAAGGATTACCCGTAAATGAATGTCCGTGAAAGAATGTTTTCAATACATCGTCAGTGAGGTATGCATTGTAAATTTCTTCCGTACAAATCGTTATGCTTAAAGGCATTATTCCACCCGTCAAGGCTTTTGACATAGTGATGATATCAGGGGAATTCTTTGTTAAATGATTTGTCGCGAATAATTTTCCTGTACGGTAAAAACCAGTCATTACTTCGTCTGCGATACATAGCGTACCATACTCTTGAGCAATTCCTATTAATTCATCAAGCCACTCACTTTTGTACATTCTCATCCCAGAAGCTCCTTGAACAAGTGGTTCAAATATAAACGCACAATATTCCTCTGTAGATGCTAGTGCTAACATTTTTGTTTTGACCTCTTCCCAATTATCTTCTGTTGGAAAAGGAAGAAAATCCACATCGAATAAATAGTCATCGAAAGGCTTTGAAAAAGCAGTTCTTGCTGCCATTGACAATGCCCCAAAAGTATCTCCGTGATAAGCACCTTCGAAAGCAATCACCTTTTTTCGATGATGAATTCCTTTGTTATAGAAATACTGAATGATCATTTTTATGGCGATTTCATTCGCGGTACTTCCATTATCAGAGAAAAATACTTTCGAATATTCTCCAGGAAGCAAAGGCATCATCTTTTCTGCAAGTTCAACAGCAGGTTGATGCGTAAAGCCAGCGAAAATGACATGGTCCAATGTTAAGGTTTGTTGTTTTAACGTTTCTGCTAATTCTTCATTGCCATGTCCATGGATATTTACCCACCAAGATGAAACAGCATCAATTATTTCAGTCCCATCTTCAAGTTTTAATTTGGTTCCTTTTGCACTTTGGACTGGAAGAGGTGGAGGTGTTAGAGTTTGAGGAGTAAAAGGATGCCAAATCAACTCCTTATCTTTTTCAACTAATGTTTTATGCATTTTCTCTAGCGTTTATAAGTTGAAAAATCTCTAATTGTTCACGAAGGTTTTCAGCATATTCAGTAATGACATGTTGATCAACTTTTTCCAATTGAGGAACTTTTAATAAACAAGGTACTTTCGCATGTTTCAAAATAACATCTTCTGTATCTTCATTTCTTTCACCGTTGAATACGATACCGATCAGATTTAATTTTCTTCTTTGAATCTCTCTAATCGATAAAAGCGTATGGTTGATACTTCCTAAGTAGTTATTCGAAACTAATACTACAGGTAAATCATGTTTTTCAGCAATATCAATCACCATTTCCTCATCATTCAAAGGAACCATCATTCCACCAGCCCCTTCTATAATCAAATGTTCAGAAGGATACGAAGGAATTGTAATATTTTCGAGTTTAACCTCAACATTTTCTCTTTTTGCTGAAGCATGGGGAGACATTGGGTATTGTAATAAACAGGCTTCCGTAATCTTTTCAATTTTTGTTGGGAGAAGTGCATGAACAGTTTCTGTATCCGTAGGGAATCCTGCTTGAACTGGTTTCCAGTAATTTGCTTTTAAGGCTTCAGTAAATATTGCTGAAATAACAGATTTTCCACTATCTGTACCTATGGCTGTAATAAATAATTCCATTAGATTTCTTTTTTGAGGATAAAAAATAAAGGGTGATAGGTTAATCTTACTTTATCATCTTTTAGAAAATGAGTAGCATATTCTTGATTGAATTGAAATAACCTTTTTCTGTTCCAAACTTTACTAGATGTAGCACTACCGCTGACACCAGTTTGTTTAATGTGTTTGAGGACTGCTGTACCATTATCAAACAAGCATTCTTCTTTCCATTCCCAATTTTTAATGGTCGTAAACCCAGCATCATGAAGCATTTTCAACCATTCCTCTAAAGAATAATACTGTAAACCCTGATTAAGAAGCGCCTTAATCTCTAGGAAATTATCTTTCCCAAAAGTAGAAAAAGCAAAGTATCCATTAGGTTTTAATGCAGTATGAATTCTAGTAAGAAGTTGAGGGATGTCTTGTATCCATTGTAAAGCAGAAGAAGATAAAATCAGATCTTTTTCCGAAGGAATTATTGTCTTTTCTATATCACCTCCTAAAAATTGTAAATGTGGATTTTCTTTAAGCAATTGATGCGTACAAAGTCTATCCAAATCATTGACGATATACTCATTTTGTATATGAGGGTAAATTTTTTTGGTTAAAAAACCTGAGCCACATCCAATTTCAAAAGCAGAGAAAAAAGTATTTTCCTCTAATAATAAAACTTCATAAAGGTGTTCTGTAATTTTCTTTTGAATAAAAGCTTCTTCGTCATATGTTTTGACATTACGACCAAAACGGCTGGCAACTTTTTCTTTATCGATACTAATCATAATGCCAATTCGTTTTTTAGTTCTAAAATCTCTTCCCAAGTATTAAACCTTTCGAAAGGGTAATGTTGTGTACCGAAAATTGTAAGATTAGAAGTATTTTCCTCCCAATGATTCATTAAGTTTTGGAAAGGGAAAATTCTATCTTTTTGACTCAAAATAATATGATTAAAATGAGGATTAACTTCTAATGATGGGAGATTACCTAAGAAATTTAATTCGGCTTTTAACTCTTCAATGGACCTATCATTTTTTTCTAAAAAAAAATTTGACAATTCTTTGTTTCCAATCATTCTATAAATGAATTTTTCCCAGGAATTTACTGTCAATAATTTTAATGTACCCTTAAAAATTTTAGTCGGAATTCCTTCTGTATCATCCACAGGTTTTAATGAACCATTGATGGCAATTGCGTTTGATATATTTTTGAATTTATTCATATAATGTCCTGCGACAAGTACACCGAAGGACCAACTAATAATTTCTATTGAGTCATAATTTTTAATACTTTCTCTTAATTCTGAAAAATCAAGATGAGAGTAGTTATAAAGCATTAAAGCATCTTTTTTTGAAGATAATACTTCTTTGAAAAAAGATGGATGCTGTCCCCATCCACCAAAAAAGAGTAGGACAGATGATGTATTTTGTTTAGATAGCCAACTGATCTGCATGCTTTTTTTCTAGTTTAATGTGAGGTTGAATTAGAATAAGTAATCGATCAATTTCATCTTTTGTATGATTGACAGTCAATGAAATTCTCAATCGAGCAGTACCTTTTGGAACAGTGGGATAGCGTATAGCTCCTACTAGAAAACCTTCTTTTTGAAGTGTATTAGCAAGTGCTAAACAAGCTTCATTATTACCGATGATAATGGGTTGTATATAGGATGTTGAAGGTGTTTTTATCTCCAACTTTTCACATTGCTCTAAAAAGTAAGAAGTGATGTCGGCCAATTGCTTCCTTAGCTCATTTTGTTGATTGATAATTTGCCACGTGAATGCTAGCCATGCTGCATTGATCGGAGGTAGAGAAGTAGTGTAAATAAAGGAACGACAAGTATTAATGAGGTAATCTTTCCAATTTTGTGATAGAAGTACCAAAGCACCTACTCCTCCTAATGCTTTCCCACATGGAGCAATAATAATGTCTACTTCATTGGTGAGGTTTTCTTTTTCAGAAAGCCCTAAACCATTTTGACCTATACTACCAATACTATGAGCTTCGTCAAGTATAAGGTGGCAATTGAATTTCTTTTTGAGATCAACTAATTTTTTTAAATCACAAAAATCACCATCCATACTGAAAAGTGCTTCAGAAATGATGTATACCTCTTTGTATTGGTCTCTTGACTTTAATAGAAGACGTTCAAGATGTTCGTAATTAAGGTGACTGAATCTTTCAAAATGAGCTTTACTAAGTTTCAATCCATCTACTATGCTTGCATGATTCAGTTTATCCGAAAGAATTAAATCTTCTTTTTGTGGAATACTCGAAAGAATACCAATATTAGCATGATAGCCACTATTCATATACAAGCATGCTTCTTTTTGAAAAGTATTCGCAACTGACTCTTCTAAAACTTGGAAGCTACTAGAATGTCCTTCAAGAAGTCTTGAAGAAGCACTGCCAAAGCCAATAAAATCATCCTGCATTTGATACAAAAAACTTTGATATAAACTCTTATGTGATGCTATTCCTAGATAATCATTAGAGATAAAACTACACATTTCAACTCCTTGATGCATTACTTTCCCACCATCTAGACGGTCTAATTTTTTAAGTGAACGCCATTGATGTTGTTCTTTAAAAGAAGATAATTGATTTAAAATTTCCATTATTCTAGAATTTTAAAAAGTGAACAAAGAAAATAGAGGGTGCAGTGGAGTATTCTGTATTTTACCCCACTGCTTTGTATTTCTTTGGCTCTAAACCATTTCTTCTTTTTGTTCTAATTTGAATGAGGCTCTTGGAGTAAGTCCTAAAGTTTGGAACATTTTCATGTCCTCATCTTCCTCAGGGTTAGGTGTAGTGAGTAGTTGATCTCCAGCGAAAATAGAGTTTGCACCCGCCATAAAACATAAAGCTTGTGCTTCAGTAGTCATTTCTGTTCTACCGGCCGAAAGACGAACCATGGCTTCAGGCATCAAGATTCTTGCTGTAGCAATCATACGTACCATTTCCCAAGTAGAGACCATTTTATTTCCTTCCATTGGTGTACCTTCTACTGGGACTAAAGCATTTACCGGAACAGATTCAGGGTGTGTCGGTAGGCAAGCTAAAGTATGTAACATACCGATTCTGTCTTCATCTTTTTCACCTAAACCAATAATACCTCCAGAGCAAACAGATATTTTTGCTTTCTGTACATTCTTGATGGTATCCAAACGGTCATCAAATGTTCTTGTAGTGATTACTTTGTCATAGTATTCTCTACTTGTATCTAGGTTATGATTATAAGCATATAGTCCAGCTTGTTTTAGTTGTTCCGCTTGCTCTTCATCTAGCATTCCAAGCGTCGCACAAACTTCCATTCCCATGTCATTGATCTGACCTACCATATCCAAGACACGTTCGAAGTCCTTGTTACTTCTTGCTTCTCTCCAGGCTGCACCCATACAAAAACGAGTAGAACCATTATCTTTTGCTTGACGTGCCTTATTTACTACAGATTCTGTTGTCATCAATTTATGAGGAGCAACATGAGTATTGTATCTTGCCGATTGTGAACAGTAAGAACAATCTTCCTTACATCCACCTGTTTTTACCGATAAAAGCGTACATACTTGTACTTCACCTGTTTGTTGATATTCCTTGTGAATTGTAGCCGCTTGATGAATCAATTCCATCAAAGGTTGATGATAGATTTCAGCTACTTCTTGTCTTGTCCAGTCGTGTCTAATACTTGATTGCATGTTATACTAATTTTTTGAAATAGTATATAGCCAAACATAAGCCTACACAGAGGTATTCTCATCCTATGATGTAGCTTATATTCAGAATAAACTACCTCACGGTTATGAAAAAAATGACAATAAGAATCCTTTACGATTATTTGAATCGTTGAAAAGAATCCAAGATGTTTTTTGATTTAATAAGAAAAATTGGAAGGTTGGTTTTAGCGAAATAGTAGTCGTAGTATAACAGTGCAATATGCGATAAAAGCTACGAGGACTTTCTACTAAAACATCCTTTGTATTGCTCAGCGTCATTAATTGTGAGCATTCTAATTCATTCCATATAAGATCATCCTCTTTTTCTGGAGGATATTCATCGCTATGTTGACGGAATGAAAATACTTCACGAATTAAAGCAGGAGCATTTATGTGAAGGCACACGTCGATAATACAGATCTTTATTTCTCTTTTTAAAGAGTTAAAGACCGCATAGTTTTTTCGTGACCATCTTTTGAAAAATACCATTGCAGTAATTTTATTTAATTTGATTTATCTGCAATGTATAGAAGGTTTTAGTTTATTTGAATAAGATTCGTCAGTTTTTTAGGAAAACTTATAAGAAATTTTGAAAAATAATTAGGAAACGGATTCTTTATCTTCATTTTTTTGCGGAGAATTAACCGCCAAGAAATACGTAATGCCAATCATACTGATTATTCCAGCATATTCATAAGCATTATTATAAAGACTTAGATCTTTAAAATCCAGCAACCATATATTGCCTATTCCGACAATGATTGCGATGATCACAAGGGCCCATCTATAAATATTCATGACAAATTGTAGTTGTAAGTTGTTTAGGTATTAATTACACGATACATACAAAAATATCTGAGAATGAGAATGTTTACAAGAGAATGTTGTTAATGAGTTTTTACTAAATAGAACTTTTTGGTGATGAATGTCATCAAATTAGCTTGTGGGATAGAAAACTAAGTTCACATCAAATAAAAAAGCAGTCAAATGACTAATCACTTGACTGCTGTATAATTAAGCTTCTACTTCAGCTTTATTGTATTTTCGAATTTTATAAAGGTGTTTACCAAACCCAAATGCTCCATCCAAAACAGAAGCAGTAGCTACACCGCCCATCATTGCACCAACGACACCTGTTGTACAAATATCTCCACCTGTTACATAAAGTCCTTTGAAGGGTGTTTGAGGTTTAATCCAATCACTAGAAAATCGTTGAGGAGTATGTGCTAATCCATACATTCTTCCGGCTAGTTTACTAGTGAATGTTTCCATAGTTAAAGGAGTGGATAGTTCATAAAAGTCTATCATGTCTCTAAAACCAGGATGTTGTTTTTCTACACATTTGATTAGGCCTTCAGCAATTTGTTCTTTCAACTTTTCATATTCTTCTCCTCTTTTTTTCCAAGGCAGATCTTTCCATTTATTGAAAGCTTCAAAATCTGCAAAAGTAACAATCTCGGCTGTGTGTAGTGCTGGATTTTGTTCTTTTAAGGAAGGAAATGATAGGTAACAATTTTCTATATCACCATTCACAACATCATTTCTCCTTTCATAAGTAGCATCGTGATCATATGAATCTGAAATCCAATAATTTTCACCTTTTACACCTAGTTTTGACGGATCTTCCTTTAAACCGATATATAATGATATAGCACTCATTCCACCAGATAATTCATCAAGTTGAGGTAGGAAAGGAACTTTCTCTTTAACCAATTGATTAAATGTTCCATGAAAACCAACAGAAGAGATAACTATTGGAGCAAAGTAATTTTTCATTGTAAAGTTCTTACCATGTTTTTCCTTGACTTTAACACCAACTGCTCTTCCGTTTTCGATAATGATTTCTTCAACATCTTGGTTGACCATTAGATTTCCACCGTTTCTTTCTATTGTTGGAATAATATATTTAGCGATATTTTTTGAACCACCTTCAGGATAATATCCACCGTAGAAATAATGGGTTACGATAAGAGAATGCATACCGAAAGCACTTTTTGAAGGAGGTAAACCAAAGTCTCCCCATTGTGAGCATAAAACAGCTTTCAATTTAGGATCTTTAAAGTTTTTATCCATGTACTCTTTTGTATAAGATAAGGCAAGTTCTTTCCCTTTTTTGGTTTTCATTATACCCGTAATAAATTTCATTATAGGTACTTGAAATGAGGTAGCGTAATTCCCTTCCATCCATTTGGAAGCTGTTTTTACATCGATAAAATATTGTTCTATTGCTTTCTCTTCCTTTGGAAATTGGGCAATTAATTTTTCTTTATATTCTTGGGGATGTGCAGGAACTTCAAAAGTAAAATCAGGGTAAACAAACTTCTCAAATACATGAGGCATTTTGTTCCACTCTAATTTATTATCAGTGATAAAATTAAATATTTGTCGAGGCATACACCTTTGATCCATGTTGCCAATGTAGTGTACCCCAACATCAAAATGATATTTTTTTCTTTTAAAGACATGTGTTTGACCACCTATTACCCAGTGTTTTTCAAGGATTAAAACCTTTTTCTTTTTTAGTTGAGAAAGGAGAGACGCAGTAGTTAATGCACCAATTCCACTCCCGATTATAATAGCATCATAATCATTTCTATCTTCTCTGACAGTCATGCTAGTAGTATTAAATTGGTTATTGGTTGAGTGTTCATTCAATATACAAAGAAATAGTGGGGACTGAAATTATATGATACAAAAATCCCCAATAACAACCTCTACAATCAATGTAGTGTTATTATTGGGGATTTGAATAAGCAGAGGATAATGCTAATGATCACCTTCTCCAATTTCATAGGTATTTCCACCAAATAATCCTTTGGGTAATACCTTCTTAACGAAAGATCTCTGTCCTTCTTCAATTTCTTTGATTTCTTGGTTGGCTTCCTTAAGTGCATCTTGCCAAGCGGGACCAAAGCCCATCATATTACTATTTAATTTATCAATTGCTGTTTGATAAGCATGATATGTTAAGACCTCTTGTCGACCAGGCTTATTCGAAAGTGTTTTATTAGTTACTCTAAGGTTTTCATTCTCTCTTTTTAATCGAGTAATCTCAGATTTTTTATCAGAAATAGCTTCAGCATCAATTTCTAATTTATCATGAAGATGATTTTTAAGTCTTTTAATTTCTTTTTTAAGTCCAGATTGTTTCATCCAACCACGAACTTGCATCACTGCAGCAATGGCTAAACCAATACCTAAACCATAGATAAGAGATTGTATATCAAATGTTTCCCACATAATTTATTTCATTGAAAGTCACTTAATAACTGTATTAATTGAAATTAAACAGCTATTTTATTCTACTTAAGTTACGAAGTAAAATCCGAAAAAGTTTACTTATGTACTTTTATTAAGGGGAAGAAGGAAATGAAATAGATTACAGAATCATCAATAACATCCTCATTTCATCAAAAGAAAACTAAGGTAAGATAGGTTGTAATTGATTATTTTCACCAAAATATGAAATACACCTTTTGTTTCAATGAATAAATTCTATTTTTACGTATTACTTATTATTACTCGTTTAACGAAATTATAAATTAGAATGAAGTATCAAGAGCAATTGTCAACATTACAACAAGAACTGAAAGATTTGGAGGTGAAATCTCAAAAATTCTCTTGGTTAAGATTGACAACTGTTGTGGCAGGTTTGACGGGTAGTAGTATAGTCTATCAGTTCAAAGAAGACTTAGTATTTGTCATCTTGGGTTTGATGGTTTTGGTATTCATCTATTTTGTAAGAGTTCATGCTACTATTTCAAGGTTATTAGAAGAAAAAAAGTTACATATTCATCTTACAGAAAATGAAATGAATGTCTTAGCTGGTGAACCAAATTTATATAATGATGGGGCAGAATATCAAAGTTCTGTTTTAAATTACGGACATGATTTAGATATTTTTGGAGCTCATTCTTTATTTCATTTTATCAATCGATGTGCGACAAAGTGGGGGAGAGATTTACTCGCTTCTTTCTTTTCTCAATCTAGTTACAATATTGATAAAAATGAGGTATTGAAAAGACAAAAAGCAGTTGAAGAATTATCTATAAAAGAACAATTTTCTAATAAACTAGCACTATATCTTTTTGGAAATATTAATGAGAAAAGAAGTTTCAAAATCAATATTAAGGCGCTTCGTGAGTTTTCATTTTCCAACGAATCTGCTCTTAAATCTTACATCTATTTAGTCCCTTTTTTATGGTTAGGAGTCGTTGTAAGTTTATTTATTGACTTTGAATATACAAATGAAGTTTCCTTAGTAATTGTCTTTATCAACTTTGCTATCATGGGGAAAGTTGGTAAGGAAGTATTGAGCTTTATGGAGGATTTAGACAGTACTTCAGCATCATTAGAGCGATTAGCCGAAGCGATTCACCTTATTAGCAAAGAAAAATTTGATAGTGAACTTATTAATGATAAAATCCAATATTTGGATGAAGGAGACTTTTATACGCCATTAATTAAACTTTCAAATGCTATTCAGCAATTAGATATTCGTAAAAACATGATGGGCTTAGTAGTGCTTTATACGATTATTCCTTTTGATATTTTTGTGGTTATCAAGATTAGAAAATGGTTCAATCAATATCCTGATTTATTCAATCATTTATTTGAAGTAATTGGGCATTTAGAAGCCTACAACAGCATGGCTGTTTTAAAACGTAACCATCCAGATTGGGCTCAGCCAACCTTTGAGGAATCAGATGATTTTATTCTAAATGGGGTTGAAATGGGACATCCATTGATTTTTGAAGGTAAAAATGGAGCGATAGAAGGTGGTATACGAAATACTTATGCTTTGGATTCAGAGAATAGAATTAGTATCGTAACAGGATCAAATATGTCTGGGAAAAGTACATTTTTGAGAGTTGTTGGTATCAATTTATTAATGGCATATGCTGGAAGTGTAACTTGTGCAAATTCATTTAAAGTAGGGAAGAGAGTACAGATTATTTCTTCAATGAGAATAGCTGATTCTTTAATGCTAAGTGAATCCACATTTAAAGCTGAATTAGAAAGAATTCGTTTAATAATCGAGGCTATTGATACTAAAGGAGCCTATTTATTCTTAGTAGATGAAATGCTAAGAGGGACAAATTCAGTAGATAAACTAAAAGGTTCATTTGCTTTATTAGACAAACTTCAAGAATCTGTAGAAGCAAATATTTTAGTCGCTACTCATGACTTACAGCTATCTGAGTTTGAACAAAAGCACCCAAATTTCACTAAAAATTACCATTTTGACTTTGACTACAGTAACAATCAATTTGACTTTGATTATAAATTAAAAAATGGTGTTTGTGAGAAATTTAATGCCTCTTTATTATTAAATGAATTGGGATTACAAACAAACTAATTGAAGTAGTGTAATCGTATTTTTTTAATTTAAATGCTACATCTATGAACTCTAATAGAATTGCATGCTTTAAATTAAAACCTTATATTAACAATTCACTATTCGGTAAATAAACCATATTCACATAAATAAACCATTTATGAAAAATATTATACCATATAGTTCACTTACTGATGCAATGCAATCACTTGATAACGGTGGTAGGTTTTATAATTTTTTGACGAAAGCCAAAGACGGCTTAATAGAATCTGCAGAATTAGGTAAAGTAGGTGGAGGTTTTAGTAGTAAACAACAAATGATTTTATTCTTTGAAATGTCTATTTCAGATTTAAATGATGAGAATAAAAAAGATATCATTGGGCGTTTAGATAGTACTTTACAAAGTTTATTTGAAAAACATAAATCTAAACATCTTACATCAAGTATAACAAATGAAGCCACAGTTAAGACTTCTAATGCGATTGTTAAAGGTGTGCCTAAATTAATTGATAGTAGTTCAAATTTTAAAGGATTTATCATGGTTCCAGGCATGTCAGGTAATGTCACTACTTTTATGTTAATGCCTATGATGGATGAATATGAACTCTATAAAATTGTAGATGAATATTCGTCTCAAGAAATTATTGTTGCTCAATCTAAAGATCAACAAAGACTTCCAGTGAAAACAATTATAATTGGAGGTGTTTTAAAGGAAATGATGGAAAGTGAGAATAGTAAAGCCGATAAGAAAATATATTTGGAAGGCTTATATTATATAAATGCTTAAAAAAGAAAAATCCCTTTGTTGAAAAAACAAAGGGATTTTTTTATGCTTTTGTGATTAAGGCAACTGCATGAACAGCCATACCTTCCTCTCGTCCTACAAAGCCCATCTTCTCAGAGGTTGTAGCTTTAATGGATATATCTTCTTCATCGACATTCATTACCTCAGCCATGCATTTTTTCATGGCAGGGATATGAGGATTGATTTTTGGTCGTTGTGCCACTATAGTACAGTCAACATTACCAAATTCCCAACCTTCATTTCTGACGATTTTCATGACATCTTTAAGTAATATTTTACTGTCAATCCCTTTAAATTGAGGATCTGTATCCGCAAAATGATAGCCAATATCTCTCATATTTGCGGCACCTAAAATAGCGTCACAAATTGCATGAATTAAAACATCTGCATCAGAGTGTCCTATTAATCCATGTGTATGCTCTAACTTTAATCCTCCTAACCAAAGTTCTTCACCTTCTCCAAGTTTATGAACGTCGTAACCTTGTCCAACTCTAATTTTCATATCAGTATTTTTTTTCAAATATAATCAGAGGAATTTTAGAAACTCAATCCAAAAGCGAAGAATACGCCAAAATTTCTTGAATCAGGTGTATGATAGGTTGTTCTCCAGATCGTGTATACTCTAAACATTTTGAAGATATTTTCTATACCTGTTCCAACTTCGACATAAGGCATGTCACTTTGTAGAGGTTTTGATTGTCTGCTAGGATCATATGTTTCACCTGGAAGAAGTTGTGGTTGTACATTTTGATTTGCATTCTTATCAGAAAGATCACCATACATAATGTTACAAATACCAACCGTTCTCCAACCTAATTTTTTAATGAATGGAATTCTGTTCAGGATATTACCTTCAAAACGGTGCATTAATTGTAGAGAAGCCCATCTATCACCCACAAATTCACCTAAGTCCAATAAGTTGAATGCAAACTTGTTATATAAAAGAGGAACATTATTACCAAAAGGCATTGCTAATAATGGGAAAGGAGCTTCTGTAGGAATGTAACCTGCAGATAATGTATATTCAGTGTTTCCGTATTTACCTAATTGAGCTCTTTGTTCCATACCTACACGAATTTGCTGATAACTGTAATTACTTCCTAAGAAATCAGGTAAGCCAACAGTATAATCCATAAAGAAACGAGGTCGGTTATCTTGAGAAATTTTCTTTCTTTGATGTGCTCTCGTTGCTACAAATTTATGCCCTAAACCATAGGTTAATTTAAAATAGAATTCAGATCCATTTAATTGATCATAAACAGGAACTCCATCTACAAATTCTCCATCTCTACTGTATGGAAATAATGGAGTAATAAGTCTTTTACTGAATCGACCCATTACATTCAATCCTCTGATCAAATCAGTTTCATACCAAATACTTCCATTTTCTTCCATGTAAGGATAACGCATATCTCCCCAACGAAGAGATGCTAAGAAAATAGGTCTAGAATTGAAATTGGCTTGATTGACACTCACTCGAGATAAATCCTTTGAATATCGAACGCCTAAAACACTCCATTTTTCTCTATCAAGAATCAATCGAGCATTTGCACCATATTTCCATTCCTTATCGTTTGTGCCATAAGCAGTATAAGTTGATAATGAAAATTTATTACTGAATTCATTATTAGTTCTAAAACCAACTTGAAAGCGATGATTTTCTACACTATTACTTGCATATACATAAGGTACAGGTCCAAATTCTATTGGCCCTACTTTTTTATGTCCACTAATAACAATATCACCAATACCAGCAATCATTTTAACCCTTGGTGTTTCTTCCGCTGAGTCAATCATCGAGAAAACTTGTTGTTCTTTGGAAGAAAGTTCAACATGTCTGTGTTGGCTCCAATAGTCTTCATTACTATTTAAATAGGCATCAGTAGATACTAAAACAGGTTGATCATAAAAAGATCTCTGTTTTGGGTGGTTTACGATAAAATCTTTATTTCTAACATCAATTTTAATTTTCACTTTTGCCCATTTATCAGCTATTTTACCCACTGACAAAATAAAGTCTTGATGAGAAGGTAACCAAGCGGTTTCTGTCTCACTTAATTTGATAGGTTTATATGTTTGGTCAATACGAACACTATCTACAAAGTTAATATTTGCACCTTGACCTAATGTTGCGTCAATTTTTACTAAAGCATAATGATTAGTAGAGTCTGCAATATAAATGGTACCTCCAAAAGCAAGGTCTTCTTCACGTCGGGGTTCAAAATCAATTTTATGACATGTAACGCCATTTATATCTACCTTTTTAGGGTCTAACGTATAATCATAATAGTTTCTCCATTCCGAAGTGATTGGAGAGATAAAACTCTTTTTCAAGAAATTAAATTGATTCTTATATAGGTTGAAATCAACAAAAGAAGAACCAACAATTTGTGATACCATTTCATCATCATCAGGCCCCAAACTTCTAATTCTAGATTTCAAAATCTCTTCTGTTTTAGAGTCAGGATTTCGAATGTAGAATAAGTTTGAAAGTGATTCAGAAGCAAATATTGGTATAATAGGCTGTCCTGTTTCATCCGTTACTTTTTCAAAATTTTCAAAAGAATCAAGAATACCTTGAACTACTTTTTTCTTTTTGAAATTTTCGTTGACATTACCTACCCAAATATCTGTTTTGGTATAACTTTCATATTGATACGCTTTAAGCCCTTCCTTGTTATTCAAGGACTTATTTTTTTGTACGGCCCTCATGATTGCCCATGCAGGGTTCTCCCACTTTTTAGTACGAATAACGATTTCGTCTAACTGCTTCGCATTCTCCTTAAGCTTGATCTTAATACCTTTTGCAACTAGCTTATCGTTAAGCTTCTTTTTGATTTCAGAATATCCCATAAAAGATACGATTAGTACTTTTTTAGAGATAGGTGATGGGACTTGAATCGAAAAGTTTCCATCTAAATCTGATAGTGTTCCAATTGTTGTTCCTTCAATATAAACACTAGCATAGGGTATAGATTCATTAGTTTTCTGATCAATTACTTGACCAGTAACTTTAATACTATTTTGAGAAAATGCATTATACGAAAATAGTAATATCAATACTGATAAAAATCTTTTCAAAATAGTGCGAATTTTAGTCTAAAAGATTAATTGTAATTAAAAAATCAGATTGCTTTGAAAAAGAAATTCCAAAAGAAATCTAGAATGTAGTAATAGTGCAAAATTATTAAATTAAGTTAAACGTAACAAACATTTTTGAAAAATTGTAAGAATTGCACTCAATTAATAGTACTAATTATCTGAAAATTAAAATTTTGTAATCAATTTCAAGTAAATAGAGGTTCGAAATGTCAATTCAAATTAAAACTATTCTTTTTGTTAAGCAGATGATTGATTAACTTGCAGTGTTATTACTACAGAGGAATAAAGAAAAACTATGCTAGCACTTCTATTTTATCTTCCTTTTTTATTAGTATTTGCACTATTTGGGGTTTATGCGGAAAGAAAAGTTTCAGCTTGGATTCAAGATAGATTAGGTCCTGTAAATGTGGGTCCTAAAGGTTTGTTACAGACTTTAGCAGATATATTAAAATTACTTTTAAAAGAAGATATCATACCTAAAGCAGCTGATAAAACGATTTTTAAAGTTGCTCCATTTCTAATATTTATGCCTGTCTTTGCAGGGTTTGCTGTATTGCCATTTACAAATGGGATTTATGGATCTGCAACTGATGTGGGTGTATTTTATGTTTTGGCCATCTTATCATTAGAAGTATTGGGGATTTTGGCAGCAGGTTGGAGTTCAAATAACAAGTATTCTCTATATGGAGCGATGCGTTCTGCTGCACAAATGGTTTCCTATGAGGTGCCATTAGGACTTTCAGTACTTTGTGTAGTGATGACTTCACAGAGTTTAAATACTGAAATGATTTCTCTTCAACAAGGTTTATTTTCGGCAGATGAAAATTACCTTTTTGGATTAAAGTTTTTAGGTCTTGAGGTCACAGAGTTAGGAGGGATTTTATCTTGGAATATTTTTAGAAATCCATTCTTGTTTTTTGCCTTTATTATCTTCTTCATTTCTTCTTTAGCAGAAGCAAATAGAGCCCCATTTGATATACCAGAAGCGGAGTCTGAAATTATAGCGGGATATCATATTGAATATTCAGGAATGCGTTTCGCATTTATGATGTTATCAGAATATGGTGTCATGTTATTAGGTTCTGTATTTGCTACAGTATTATTTTTAGGATCATGGAATACTCCTTTAATTAATATTGGAAGTGTTAGATTAGCTGATTGGACGACAGGTACAATGGGAGAGTTATCCGGTTTTATTTGGGGATTTGTTTGGTTAATGAGTAAATCTCTATTTTTAGTATTTGTACAAATGTGGATACGATGGACTTATCCTCGTTTGAGAGTTGATCAACTCATGACTTTATGTTGGAAGTATCTAACTCCTGCCGGTTTGCTGCTAGTTTTTATTACAGGAATTTGGCGATTATTAATGATATAAAAAGAAAGACCTTTCAATGTTCAATTACTGAAAGGTCTTTCTTTATAATTCGAATAGTGCTTTTAGCGCCATCCATAACTCTCGTTTTTTCTCTACGTCTAATAATAATTTTGTTAAGCCATCGGCGGCAACAGCTTGTTTGCCATCTATCTCGGTTGGTATGTATTTTACTACATCATCACCACTAATTGGGCTTTTATTATTATTGATGAAATAGAGGAAATATTCAGGTGCCAACTTCTCTATCAACGACTCTAGGTTTTCTTTTTGTTCTAGTACATTGATTACGGCAACTTCTTGTAAGGTAAGCTGTAATGCTCCTAGAATTTTTAATAAAAGTTGAAATTCTTTACTTCTAAATATATCTACACCACTATGTTCAATAAGTACGACGATATGTCTCTTATTTTCACCATAATAATCAGTGGGTAATTGTCTTTTAATAACTTTTTTAGGGGTGATTTCTGGTGATTTTTCCTCTGTAGAAGATTTTTTTTCTACTTTTTTTTCATCCTGTAATTCCTCCTCTGGGATCTCCACATCTTCCAATTCCTCAGGGAATAGATACAGAGTATCAAACATTTGTGAGATAAAACCAAGTTCATTTTCCATATTGCAAAGTTAAGATCATTTCTTATAAAATCTTTTTTTTTTCAAGGAATATGTTGAATTTTTTTTATATAAAAGATTAACGATTATTTTTGTTTTTGAATTTTTTTATGACATAACCTGATCGAAAATAATATTATGGCATTAAGCTCACAATTAAGACAATTAGGAAAAGTGGCTATAGCTTGTGGCTTAGCGACTACTCTAGTAGCATGTGGAGGATCATCTGACTCTGCAAAAAAAGAAGAAGCGAAAAAAGAAATTGCAGCTCAAAAAGCAACTAAAGCAGATTTCAATATTATTTTAAATAATGCACCCGAACCAACTGCTATTCCAGTATTATTGGAAAGAAGTGGAGCTGAGTTTGATGCATCATTATTAAATAGTAGAGATAATGCGAAGGCATATACTTTAACAGAAGCTTCTGCAGCATTAAATTTTGGTGTATATATTTCAGACATTGCTTACTTATCAGCATTTGGTAAGGCACAAGAAGCAATTGATTATTTCACAACTGCCAAAACATTATCTGATAAGTTAGGTGTTTCTCAAGCAATGGGTGAAGATTTAAGTGAGCAATTAGAAAAATCTTTATCTGATAAAGATGCAATGCTTAAAGTAATCTCACAGTCTGAAGGTAAAGTAAAGACTTTCTTGAATACAAATTCTCAGTATGATGTAGCAGCTTTAATTGTTACAGGTACTACTTTAGAAGCTTTACATATTTCTTTAGGTTTAGTAAACAATGCTCCTAAAGATTTACCAGAAGCTGCAAGAGATGCTTTATTAGTAGATTTAATGTCTTCTATTGCTAAGCAACGTTCTTCAGTAGATGCAATTGTACAAATCTTAGAGCCATTACAATCAGGTAATGAGCAAGCGTTACAATACTTCGCTGCATTCCAAGATTTACAAAAAGAATTTGATAAATTAAACTTTGACGAAAAATTAAAAGATAACAAAGGTGGTTACCAATTAAAGGCAGCTGACTTAGAAGGTATCTCTAAAATCGTTGAAAAATTAAGAAAAATGACAGTTTCTAAATAGTTTATAAGAAACTACATGATTTAAGAGTCCTGTGTTTGAAAACACAGGACTTTTTTTGTTTCTTTATGTCACTATTACGACAACAAATTGATTAGTAAAGCGATAATGTCGCTTTAGAAACACTCTTATTTATGAACGAGAAGGTATTAAGATCTCTTACCAAACTTTTTGCAATTATGGCGTGTGCTGATGGTTCAATAGATGAAGCATTAGATATTTTAGAAGAGTACTTAAGAAATACCCTACATGAAAGTAATACCAACAAGTATGTAGAAATTTTTGAATTACAAGCAAGACAGCAAGTAAACGAAGATAAAATCTTTGATATTGCGAGTTCTGCAGCGGATGATCTTACCCTACGCCAAAGAATTATCTTAGTTATTGATCTTCTGGAGTTAGCCTATTCTAATGGGGTGTTTTCTGAAGATGAACAAGCCATAATGAAGGTAATTTGCGATGCATTCAATCTTGATTTTAGTCGATTAGACAGAATGCAAAGCTTCATGAATACTGATGATGTAGAGGAGTTGTCAAAAATATCTAGCTGTTTAGTCATCTCAAATACAGATAGGGGAATAGTAGAAGGAGGTAAGTATCTTTATAAAGAGGAAGTAAGTATTCCAATCGCGGTTCTTTATATGCCTTTGGTGAGAATGTATTTTGTGAAAGTGACTAATACTGGCCAAAGCTTTGTAATCAACGGTGAAAAAATGAAGGTCGGACGTGCTCAACCATTGGATGTTGGTGGAGTAATAAAGATTCATCGAGGGTCAACAACCATCAATTTATACCATTCTGAAATCGCTGCAATCTTCATTGGTAGTGAATCATCTGATCCTATCTCGTTTGAAGCCAACAAAATCAATTATTTCTTTGGTAGAAAACAAGGTCTACATGATATAGATCTTCGTGAAGAAGGTGGAAATATGGTAGCCTTAATGGGGGCAAGTGGATCAGGAAAGTCTACATTATTAAATGTATTAAACGGAACGCATAAACCGAAAACGGGTGAAGTATTAATTAACGGAATTGATATTCATAAACATCCTGAACAGGTGAAAGGTGTCCTTGGATACGTTCCACAAGATGACCTTTTAATTGAAGAACTCACAGTTTATGAAAACCTTTACTATGCTGCGAAATTAAGTTTCGCTCATTTACCGCCAGAAGAGTTAGAAAAGATTATCATTAAAACCATTGAAAATCTTGGTTTATATGCAGCAAAGGATCTAAAAGTTGGAAATCCTCTTGAAAAAACAATAAGTGGTGGACAGAGAAAACGTTTGAATATTGGTCTTGAATTATTAAGAGAACCAAGCGTTTTATTTGTAGATGAACCTACTTCAGGTTTGTCGTCTCAAGATTCAGAAAATGTAATTGATTTATTGCGTCAATTGACCAATAGAGGGAAGCTGATTTTTGTGGTTATTCACCAACCTTCTTCCAATATTTATAAGATGTTTGATAAACTTCTTGTACTTGATGTAGGAGGCTACCCTGTATATTATGGTAACCCTGTCAATGCGGTTAGTTACTTTAAATCTGAAGCAAGATATGCTGAAGTAGAAAGTGAATGTGTGCGTTGTGGAAATGTAGATTCTGAAGAAGTTTTTGAAATTATAGAATCAAAAGTTTTGGATGAATATGGGCGAAGAACAAGAAAGAGAAAGTGGAACCCTGAGTATTGGTTTGAAAAATATAAAAAACATGTCAAGTTACCAGAAGTTGAAACAGTAAAGCAAAAGCCTAAGAGTGTTTTAGATTTACCTTCTAAATTAAAACAGTTCAAAATTTTTGCTTCAAGAGACATTCGAACAAAGTTCAATAACAAACAATATGTTTTTGTCAATCTAATTCAAGCACCTTTATTAGCCTTAATGCTTTCATTGATTGTCTATTTCTATCATCTAGATGAGTTAGGAAATAGAATTGATTATGTTTTTAGAGAGAATATGAACATGCCATCTTATATTTTCATGGCAGTTATTGTTTCCCTCTTTTTGGGGCTTATGATTAGTGCTGAGGAACTAATTAAAGATCGTAAGATACGGAAAAGGGAAGTCTATTTATCTCTAAGTAAAAAGTCTTATTTATTTTCAAAGATGGCAATTCTCTCAGGAATGTCAGCCATCCAAGTTTTTGTTTTTGTCTTAATAGGCAATTCAATTATGGGCATCAAAGGTTTGTATTTAGAATATTTCCTCATGTTAGTTTCTACTGCATGCGTGGCCAATATGATAGGACTAAATGTATCCAGTGCCTTTAAATCTGTCGCTACTGTATATATTTTAATACCTATTATTCTAATTCCCCAATTACTTCTAGGAGGTGTAGTAGTACAATATTCTAATATCAATCCTGTCTTCAAAAGTCAAGATGGTAAAGTGCCTATGGTTGGTGAATTAATGGCTTCTCGATGGGCCTTTGAGGGACTAATGGTAGAGCAATTCTCAGATAATGTATTTGAGAAAAACTTCTTCGATATAGATGTGGAAATTCACTCTACAGACTATTTAAGGACCTATTATATTCCTACTTTAATTAGTAAACTGGAAGATTGTAAAATCTATTTATACAATAAAGATGGGGCTAAAGTAACAAAAGAAAGATTTGTAGATAATTTGCAATTGTTAGATCATGAATCTCAAAAGTTTGTTGGCAATGATGATTTTGGTGCTGAATTGAAGTTGAAAATTGATTTTTCACCTGAGAAATTTACTGTTAAAGATGCAAGTGAACTTCATGCTTTCTTTGTTGAAGCAAGAGAACATGTGAATATGGCGTACATCTATTGGAAAAAGAAAAAAGAAGAAAAAGTACAACAGATGTTGAAAGATATGGGTAAAGAAAATTACCTACATCAGCGAGATGTTTATACAAATGATAAAATCACTGAATTTGTTACGAATGTCATAGCAGAGAAACGAATTGTAGAGTATGGATCAAAATTAGTTCAAAAGATTTATCCAGTATACAATTTTCCAAATGAGGGAAAACACATTTTTGACTTTAGAACTCATTTTTTCTCCCCTAAAAAATATTTTGCAGGAAAAATGTATAGCACTTTCTGGTTTAACATTTGTATTCTTTGGGTAATGTATTTTCTACTGTTTATTGCATTGTATTACAGGTTGTTATCTAGACTTGTGAAGTGGATTGAATTAAAATTAGCATACAAAGATGCAATAAGAGTTTAGAATGAACGTTTATTCATAAACTATTATTACTTATATTTGATAGTTAAGTCATTGTGTTTTTTGATTTAAATACACACATTAAAACCTGTTTAAACACACTTTTTAGATTAAATAAGAATGAAACAAACATTTTTTGCATTAATGCTTGCGGTACTTTCTGTATTTTCTGTAAGCGCACAAACTACTGAAGTTTCTGATGTAACATTACAAAACTCAGTGGAAGTAGACGGAACAACTTTACAACTGAATGGAGCTGGAGTAAGATCGAAGTACTTCCTTTCATTGTATGTTGGAAGTTTATATCTACCATCGAAAACTTCAGATGCAAACAAGATTCTATATAGCAAGGAGTTGAAAATGATCCAATTGGACATCATTTCAAGCTTAATTACTGCTGAAAAGATGGAAGACTCTGTAAGAGAAGGTTTTGAAAACTCATTAAATGGAGACACGTCTAGCTTACAGTCTCAAATCGATAACTTTATCGGTGTATTTAAAGAAGAAATCGAAGTAGGAGATGTATTTAAATTTACAACTACTGGTACTTCATTAAAAGCATATAAGAATGACAAACTTTTAACAACAGTTGAAGGTGAGGACTTCCAAAGAGCTTTATTTGGTATTTGGTTAGGAAACAAACCTGCTGATAAAAAGCTTAAAAACTTAATGTTAGGTGCTAAATAAGCAATAACATTTCCAACTGAAAAGGGTTTCAATGCTTAATTGAAACCCTTTTTTGTATTTAACAGAATCATCATCTATTCTATTTTATGTTTTCCTTAGATTAGAGTATTATTGTTGAGAAAAACTTAGAATTGCATTTTTTTAATATGAAATATACTTATTTCAATCGTGATCTTTCTTGGCTTCGTTTTAATGAAAGAGTGTTGCAAGAGGCAGAAGACAAAAATAATCCTCTGTATGAACGCATAAAATTCGTGGCAATATATTCTTCTAATCTTGATGAATTTTTTAAAGTCAGAGTATCTGATATTCGTCAAATTAAGACTTTAGATAAAGCCCTTCGAAAAAAACTAATCACAAAGCCAAATCGACTTTTAAAAGAAATTAAAAAGGAAGTAGATCGTCAAGGAGAACGTTTAGGTAAAGTATTAAAAAATGAGCTTTTCCCTGAGCTTAAAAAGCATAATATTGAAATATTAAATGAGCAGCAATATAATGTGGAACAACAAAAATTTGTTGTCAATTATTTTCATTCCATAAAACAAGAAATTTCCTTCGTGGATCATTTAGAGTTGGAAAATGAAAAATTATACCTTGTTGCTCAAAATGAAGAGAAGGGTTTGATGATTGCTAAAATTCCATCCAACAATCGTTTTATAAAACTACTATCTCCACAGGGACATTTGTATACGTATATCGATGATATTTTAAAGTATAACCTTAATCAAGAATATCAGACAACATTTTATGCTTTGAAAATTTCTAGAGATGCAGAGTTGTATATTGATGATGAATATTCTGGAAATCTTTTAGAAAAAATAAAAGATTCATTGTCAAATCGTGAAGTAGGACAAATTACAAGAGCATTAATTGATGCATCAGTGGACGAGCATACATTAATGGCTTTAAAAAACTCATTAGATATCAATGATACTGATCTTGTAATGGGGGGTAGGTATCATAACCTTAAAGACTTTTTTGGATTGCCAAACCCAATTGGGGCATCACTTGAAAATGAAAAGCAAGAAGCTTTAACACCCAATTATTTTAAAGAAGAAAAAACAACTTTTTCATTACTAGAAGAAAAAGAAAGAATCCTCCATTTTCCTTATGAATCCTATGAAAGTATTGTACAATGGATTGAGGAAGCTGCAGAAGATGATGAAGTGGATACAATTAAGATTACTTTGTATAGAGTGTCTTCTGATTCAAAAATCGCAAAAGCATTAGTCCAAGCAGTACAAAATGGAAAACAAGTATTTGTATTTATTGAGACAAAGGCTCGTTTTGATGAGGAGAATAATATTAAGTGGGGAAAAGCTTTAGAAAGTGCTGGAGCAACAGTGAGATATAGTTACCCTGGAATTAAAGTGCATTCTAAAATCTTATTTATCCAAAAGAAAGATAGTGCTTTTGCTTACATTGGAACAGGCAATTTTAATGAAAAAACGGCTGGGATTTATACAGATTATGGGCTTTTGACAGCAAATAAAAAATTAACTGAAGAAGTAAATCAGGTATTTAGAGTTTTAGAAGGAGAGTTGATTGTGCCAAAAATCAAAAATTTAATTGTATCTCCATTTACCTCTAGAGATCATTTTACAAGGTTATTAGATAAAGAAATAAAAAAAGCTAAAGAAGGGAAGAACGGGAATGTATTCTTAAAATTGAATAGTATAGAGGACCCGAAAATGATCAAACAATTATATAAAGCCAGCAATGCAGGAGTGAAGATAAAGTTGATTGTGAGAGGAATATGCTGTTTAGTCCCAGGAGTAAAGGGTCAAAGTGAAAATATAGAGATTGTTAGTATTATTGATCGTTATCTAGAACATGCTAGAGTTTATTTATTTGGAGAGGGAGAAGATGAGAAGATGTACATAGGTTCTGCAGATTGGATGACAAGAAATATTGATCATAGAATAGAGGTAATAACACCTGTTTTAGACAAGGAAAATTTTGAAAAGGTCAAGAAATTTATGCAAATACAGTGGGAAGACGCTGTAAAGGGAAGGATAATAGATCAAACTCAAGGGAATCAATATTTGTCAAATGGCAACAAAGAAATGGGTTCACAAACTAGAATTTATAAATATTTGAAGGAAATGAATTTAATGGTCTACTAGAAATAGTGCTAAAACAATTTTATATGAAGACAGAAAATAAATTAAAACTCAATGGTATATTTAGAGATTTTCATAGTATAGATAACTTAATTTTTGTCTGTGAACTTTTGATTGGAGAAATAATAATTGGAAAACACCTTCTTTTAGAAGATCAAGCAATTGGTGAAATAGTTAGTTTTGATACAATTAAATTACCATTTTCTAATAATACCTATGAAATAACAATATATGTCAAAGGCTACAAGTGGAGCCGAAATGATATAATTGATAAGGTATTAACTAGTTCCTATTGTAGATAAGTTTGTTTACAATTAAACCAATAATGGATTTACTATAATGGTCTACTTGAAAAATAGCCTACTTCTCTATAAAAAGGAGTAGGCTATTTTTTTAAACCACTTGGCTTTTGGAAAGTGATTGATACACTTTTAAGCTTTTAAAGGTCGTGTATTTGTAACTTTTGAAGTTGAATATCTTCTTTAAATTACCAAATAGCACTTGATTGGATTCTTTCTTAGGGTCAATAACAAAAATGTTTTTAAACTTTTTGTTAGAGCTTTCATCATTTTTTTGAAACAATTTCCACTCTTTAATACCTGACCAATTATAAATTAGTTGGCTTCTATTCGAAACGTAATTTATAATTTTGTTTTCATTTCTGATTTCGATAATGGCTTGAATTACTTCGTCCATTTTTGAAGTACGAGAAACAGTTATCCAGTTACAAATAATCGTATTTGTGATGGTATCCCATTCTACAAATCCTGATTCATTCTTGAATACAATCATGTTGGAAGCGGGGTGTTCATGATTAATAAAATAATTGACGATACAGATAAAAACAATTAGGTTAGAAACCTTGTTATATCCATTTCCAATGTATACATTTTTTTTATAAATCGGTATCTTACAGTACTTTATTAAGCGTTTTTTTATTTTTTTGAACCACTATTTACAATTTAGTGGATGATTAGAGACTGCAAAGTTCTTTGGACGGTAAGAATAATGCCACCATTCTGTAGAAGTTGGTCTAAATCCAAACTTCCACATGGTATCAGCAAGTAACTTTCTGTGCTTTAATACATCTTTGGGAAGATCGGTATAAGTTGGCCAAGCTTCCTTTCCAAAGAAATCATAAGGCGTTCCCATTTCTATTTGTTTACCTTCTAAAGTACAGAGCGTTAGATCGACTGCAGAACCTCTATTGTGCCATGAACCTTTCTTAGGATCTGCAACATATCTTCTGTCTGGGTAGACTTCCCACATTTTCCATTGGACACTTAAAGGTCTATAACCATCAAAAATTTTAAGTCGATATCCTTTTTTAATCAGTTCTTGTTGTACCTTTACAAGCTGTAGGGCGACAACTTTTCGAAGCATAGCCTCTGCACATGGATACAAGACTGTTTTTGTGAAGTTATTGGTGGTGGCATATCGTATATCTAACACAAACATACTATCTAGCTTTACTAACTCAACAAAGGAAGAATCTGGAAGATTTTTTATTTCATCCCAATATTTCTGTTGTGCCATTTTTTGGCTGATCATTTGTTGAATTAATGTATCAGTTTTAGAATTTGTATCCGACTCAAGCTCTGTAAGTGGAGTGGAAATTTGTTTTGGTTTGTTGTCACAGCTAATAAATAGTCCTAAGCAAACTAAAAAAATAAAAGTATTTTTAAACATAAGAATGTATAACTTGTTAGAGTAATAATACATGAGTTTTTATAAAGGAGAAGAAATTTTTTTAGGGAAACAACTTTTGGGTGAATTGTATGCATGTAATCATGAAGCATTAAACAATCCCGAAGAAATGAAGAAAGTAATGGAAGCTGCAGCGGTAGCAGCAAATGCAACTATCGTGCAATCTGTTTTTCATCATTTTTCCCCTTATGGTGTATCAGGTGTTGTTGTCATACAGGAGAGTCATTTTGCAATTCATTCTTGGCCTGAGCATCAATTTGTATCCGTTGATTTTTATACTTGTGGTGATACGGCTTTTCCTGAAAAAGCAATGGAATATTTAATTAATGAGTTCAAACCATCGAACTTCGACTTAAAGGAAGTGGATCGTGGAGAACTTAACAAGATTGAAAAATTCACCGAACAACAAGAAAAATAGCAATTCACTGCTGAAAAAATGTTATTTTTGCATTGTTCTCAAATTTAATTACACTAATGGAAGTTACAATAGATCATAAATCAGGTTATTGTTTTGGCGTTGAATTCGCAATTCAAATGGCTGAAGAAGAAATGGACGAGTCAGGAAAGCTTTATTGCTTGGGTGATATTGTGCATAATGATATGGAGGTAAAACGTCTTCGTGCAAAGGGGTTAGTCGTAATTGATAGAGAAGAACTTAAGGATCTAAGGGATTGTAAGGTACTTATCAGAGCACATGGTGAGCCTCCTGCAACATATAAAACAGCTATAGAAAATAACATTGAACTGATTGATGCTTCATGTCCTGTTGTTTTAAAATTACAGAACAGAGTCAAGAATGCTTATGACAAAACTGAGGCTAAAGAAGGACAATTAGTGATCTATGGTAAGCCTGGGCATGCTGAAGTGATCGGCTTAACAGGTCAAACAGGGGATAACTGTATTATCGTTACTGGAATTGAAGATTTAGTTAATGTTGACTTCAATCAACCCGTAACACTTTTCAGTCAGACCACGAAATCAACAAAAGGATTTTATGAATTAAAAGCTGAAATCGAAAAACAATTTGATGATTTACATGGTGAAGGAGCACATATTGACTACTTCAATGCGAACGATAGTATCTGTCGTCAAGTTTCCAATCGTGAACCACAAATGGTGAAATTCTCTACTGAAATGGATGTAATCATTTTTGTTAGTGGAAAGAAATCATCTAACGGTAAAGCTTTATATAATGTTTGTTTGAAAAATAATCCAAGAAGTTATTTTGTAGAAAACGAACATGAGATTGATTTATCATGGATCAAAGAAGGAGATAAAATAGGGATCTCTGGAGCAACGTCAACACCAATGTGGTTGATGGAACAAGTGAAAGGGTTTTTAGAAGAAAATGCAACCAACGTAACGGTTTAAATACAGCATTATTATAGATAAAAAAGAGAAGGTAGAAATGCTTTCTCTTTTTTTTATGCGTGTTTTTGCCTACTTAATGTGTGCTTTCATAAATTTCGATTGTGAAACTCTACATTTTAAAAGATATAATTTTATCAATAAATAAGGGCTTATTTCTAATTTTTAGCTTGATTATATACAATTATTAATTTAAACAGAAAGTTGATTTTGTTGTATTTGTTAGCATTTATTACAAAATGACAAGAGATACTATTTGCATGTTTGTGCATGTTTTCATAATTTGCAGTGTAATCATCACACTTTATTATTAATTAGAATGCTAAAAGAGGAGAGGCAACAATATATCTTAGATGAAATCAGAAAAAACAACAAGGTTTTAAGTTCTGAACTTAGTATTTCTTTGAGTGTATCTGAAGATACTATTCGTAGAGATTTAAGAGAGTTGTCTGATTCTGGAAAAATTAGACGTGTGCATGGAGGTGCTGTAAAGCATGCCAATGATACAGAAATGTCAAATGATGTATCTTCATATATTCCTTTTAGTTATGAAGATAGAGAAGTGTATTCCAAAGCAAAAAAAGAAATCATAGCAGATAAGGCGATTTCTTTGATTAAAGATGATTTAGTGATTTTGATTGATGGTGGTACAACCAACTTAGAGATTACTAAAAAGCTCCCCAAAGATTTAAAGGCAACAATTATTACAAATTGCTTACCTATTGCTTCAAGCCTTGCTCCATATCGTTTTCTTGATGTTTACTTTTTAGGAGGTAAACTATTACCGAATGCATTAGTAACGGTAGGGTATTCAGTGATCAATGAATTGTCAGATATTAAAGCGGATCTTTGTTTTATGGGAACAAGAAGTATTGATGTCAATAGAGGTATTACAGATATTGATCGTGAGGAAGTAGAAGTTAAAGGAGCGATGGCAAGAGCGGCAAGAAAAGTTATTTCAGTTGCAACATCAGATAAACTGATGACAGCACAACCTTTCTTGGGCGTGAAATTGCAACAGGTCAATACGATCATTACAGAATTAAATCCAACAGCCGATGTGCTTAGACCTTTCATCAATGAAGGGGTAGATATTATATAGTATGCAGTGAAATGAATTATTGTAAATCTAAAAATTAATTAACTATCAATCATTTCATATCGAATCTTATTAGATATGCAATCAACCAATTCGTTTGAATTGGTTTTTTTGTTTTTAAGACTTTTTATTTTCTTGAAAAATATAGTGTTATAACATTGATTATTAGTCATCTGTTGAATTCTTTATATTCCTACTTTAAATAGTGAAAGGCTTTCTTTAATAATCAGTTTGGTGTTTTTTTTTAATTAAAAAAAAAGTCTAATTTGATGGTAATCTTGACTGTTTCTGCTAAAAACTAAAGTCAAAAACCTATTAATTAACTTATTATTTACAATGAAAAAATACTTACTACTGTTGCTCAGCATACTATTGTTGCAAAGTAACTTATTAGCTCAAGAGAAGGTAGTAACTGGTACTGTAATAGACGTGACTGATGACTCTGTTCTTCCCGGTGTAAATGTCCTTGTGAAAGGTACAGCTACGGGTACGGTGACCGATCTTGATGGTAAATTCAAAATAACTTTAGAAGAAGGACAAAATTATTTGATTTTCTCTTTCATAGGATATGCTTCCAAAGAAGTTGATGTAACTACAGCAACTGATATAACAATAAAATTAGATGTAGATGCTGAAGAACTAGAAGAAGTAGTTGTAACGGCATTGGGTATCGAAAGATCAGAAAGATCCTTAGGATACGCTGTGCAAGAAGTTGATTCAGAAGCTTTAGGTTCAGCAGGTAATTCTTCCAACGTAATGAACTCACTTTCAGGTAAAGTGGCTGGTGTGCAAGTCGCTCCTGTTTCTGGTGGACCTGGTACAGGTTCACGTGTGGTGATTAGAGGTAATGCCAACCTAGCAGGTAATAACCAACCACTTTATGTTGTAGATGGTGTACCTATTGCGAATAATACATTAAAAGATGCTGGTGATAATTCTGATTCAGGTGATGTCAATACAGGTGATGGTTTATCTTCATTGAACCCTGATGATATAGAATCAATGTCTGTTTTAAAAGGTGGTGCAGCAACCGCTTTATATGGTTCAAGAGCAATTAATGGTGTAGTTTTAATTACAACAAAGTCTGGAACACAAGGTAAATCTTTAGGTATTGACTTTAATACAGGAGTTACATTTGATGCTTTAAATATTAGGCCTTCCGATCAGACTAAATATGCACAAGGTACTTTAGGGCAAGAACCTTCTAATTCCAAAGCACAAACTGCAATGTGGGGTCCAAAAATTATGGGGCAAACATCTTCTGCTTATTATGATGGACAAGAAAGAGTAGTACAAGCATATGATAACTACAGTAGTTTCTTTAAAACAGGACAGACTTGGAATACCAATGTGGCCTTAAATGGAGGAACAGAAAATACAACAGTTCGTTTTTCTTATTCAAATATGAATAACAAAGGACAAGTTGATAAAAGTACATACAAACGTAATACTTTCAACTTAAGAGGGAAAACAAAATTGGCCAATGAAAAATTAACATTGGATGCCAGAGCTACTTATATCAATCAGAATGCTTACAATAGGTTAGAAATGGGTAATTCTGTAAACAACTATATGTCAAACCTTTTGACCATGCCTAATACTATTGATCAAGCTTGGTTAGAAGATTACAAAGATCCTGATACGGGTCGACCGATCGGTTATGATGATAAAGAAACGAACCCTTATTGGACTATTAATGAAGTAGTCAATGAAGATGAACTAGATCGATTAGTGGGTATGATTAGTTTGACTTATGAATTCACTGATTATCTAAAATTAATGGCAAGAGGTGGAACAGACTACAGTAGTTTCTCACAAGATGTATTACAACCTTTATATACTCCATGGTATGAAAATGGAAGAGCATATGAAAGAAAGAGTATTGAAAGAGAAAACAATTATGATTTCCTTTTAATGTTCAATAAGCAATTTGGAAATTTTGATATCACGGCCAATTTTGGTGGATCATACATGTACCAAAGAAGAGAGTATTCTGATACGGGTTCTAGTGGGTTTAATTCAATTGACTTTCAAAATCCTTCAGCTGGTTCCGATAAATTCTTAGAATTTAGTACTTATGAAAGAGCTATTGCTTCATTTTATGGAACGGCCTCTTTCGGGTATAAAGGATTTTTATTTGTGGATGTTTCTGCTAGAAATGACTGGGCATCAACTTTACCAATTGATAATAATTCGTTCTTCTATCCATCAATTTCTGCATCATGGATTTTCTCTGATATGGATTGGGATACACCAGATTGGTTCTCTTTTGGTAAAATTAGAGCCAATGTAGCACAAGTAGGTGGTGATACAGATCCGTATAAATTAGCCCTTCAATATTCATTAGATGGTTGGGATCATAATGGTATTAATATAGGTAAAATTGAAGGAGGACAAATTCCAAATAAAACCTTAAAACCTTCAATTCAGACTTCTTATGAGATTGGTTTAGATTTAAGATTCTTTGAAGATCGATTTGGATTAGATGTCGCTTACTATAAAACATCAGCAGTAGATCAGATATTAGGTGTTGATATTTCTAAAGGATCAGGGTTTGAAAATGCATTAATTAATGCAGGACAAATTGACAACTCTGGCGTTGAGATCATGTTAAATTATACACCAATTCAAAAAGAGAACTTCACATGGTCATTTACATTTAATACTGCCTACAATGATAACAAGGTAGTTTCACTTACAGATGGAGTGGAATCATATCAATTGATGTCATTGGGTAGTGTCTCTGTACAAGCCATTCCTGGTGATGCCTATGGTGTTATTGTAGGTAAGAAATATTTAAGAGATGAAGCTACAGGAAAAATAGTGGTGGACGATCAAGGTAGACCACAAGCAATGGATGGAGTACATGAAATTGGAAATGGTGTTCAACCTTGGATGGCAGGGTGGAGAAATACTTTCAACTTCAGCAATTTTACATTTAGCTTCTTAATCGATGGTAAATTTGGAGGTGATATTTACTCTTCTACAGAATCTACAATGTTTAGCTTAGGTAAACATAAAGATACTTTAGTGGGTAGAGAAGAATATTATACTAATGGAAATGGATTTTGGAATCCAGGAAATTTAGTAAGTTCTGATGGTACACCTTTTACTCGAAATATTGACCCTGAACAATATTATGGTGCAGTTGCAGGTATTTCTGAAGAATTTGTTTACGATGCATCATTTATTAAGTTAAGAGAAGTTTCATTAACCTATAGATTCTCTGATAATTTAATTGGCAATACTCCTATTCGTAATTTATCACTTTCAGCCAATGCATTTAACTTAGTGTATTTATGGAAAAATACAGATAATATTGATCCAGAATCTTCATTTACAACAGGTAATGGTCAAGGTATTGAATACGCTAACTTGACGATTCCAAGAACATATGGATTTAAATTAAATGCTAACTTCTAAGACCAAACCAATAATGAAATTAAAAAATATACTCTTAGGTTCCTTATGTCTAGGAACTGCAATGATGGGTTGTACGGATAAGTTTGAAGAAATGAATACCAACCCATGGACAAGTAATGATTTAGATGTAAAACATGTATATACCTTTACACAATTAAAGATGTACTCTTCTGGTCATGAAGGATGGAGAGCCAATTTGATTATGTCTGGTCCATATGCTCAAAATTCTGCTAACCTTTATTCAACAGCAGGAGGTTTTGGTCTTTCAGATGGTTTTACCAATACAACTTGGGATCTGATCTTAGGTGATGTAGCCAGAAATATCGAAGATGTAAAGTCTAGACTAGAAGGCGAAGAAAATGTGGAAGGAAAACTAGCTCAGATTAGAATTGTAAGAGCCGTTAATTTCTTAAGATTAACTCAAATGTATGGAGATGTTCCTTACTTCGATGCTGGTAAAGGTTTTACGGATTTAAACTTTTATCCTGAATTAGATGCTCAACGTGATATTTTGATAGATCTTGCCAAAGAATTACAAGAAGCAAGAGATGCTATCGATGGATTAGCAGATGGAGATATTATTACTTATGATTTATACGATGCAGGAGTCTCTGGATCTGAAAAATACGTAAGATTAGCCAATTCTTTATTAATGAAAATTGGTTTAATGATGTCTGAAGGAGACCCAACTGAAGGTGCTAGAATCTTTAAACTTGGTTATGATACAGGTGAATACATTACAAATTGGAGTGAAGCTGTATATGTGAGGCATGTGTCTAATGGAGGACCTTGGGGAGAACATAACAATGGGGCAGGTATAGCTATAGAAGGACAAGTAGGTGGAGCCTCTTATGCTTATATGAGTGACTTAGCATTACAATTGATGCAAGGGAAACAAGATCCTAGATTATTTAGAATTACAAATCACCTTTTATATGAAGGTGGAATAATTACAGCTGTCTCAGATACTTCTTTATATGTTGATTTTGATCCTTTTGCACAGGCGGGTCTTGAAGGAACTTTTAATAGAGTGCATTATAGAGGTGTAAGATTAGGAGATAGATCTGATGGAAATAGAGGTATTTACTATAATAGTGAAACAGGAAAAGTAACACAGGCAGCTTATTGGGTTGGACAAAATGATGTTTACAGTGATTTTGCTGCAGGAGGTCAATTTGGACAATTGGCTGCAATTAGTCCTGCAACTTTTAATAGATATACTCCATCTATTGTTATAGGTGCGGATGAAGTTCAATTTATGATTGCGGAAGCAAACCTAAGAGGTTATGGAGTAGGTGATGCTGCAACTGCTTTTGAAAATGCTGTGACTTTCGCTTTTGAGAAATATGATGCGATTGGATTTCCTGGTCAAGATAATGAAATGAAGTACGTTGAATTATATAAACGCCAAACGAATGATACTTATGATCATTCATCTGCTAAAACGGTTTATATAACGCAAGCAATTTCTGATTTTAATGCAGCAAGTGATAAATTGGAAGTATTAGCTTATGAAAATTGGATTGCTTTCATCGGAGATGGTTATAATTCTTTTGCAAACTGGAATAGAACACATTTACCATCTGTAGTTGAATACCAATTAACTGATGCAGATAAAACATATAACCTACCCGTATTTAATATCGATCCTGTAATGAACCCAGGAGCAGTGCAATCTGGAGTTCAGTCAACAGAATTACACTCATTTGGTGTGACAAACGGAGTTAGACCATCAAGATTTCCTTATCCAGATAGAGAGTTAACAGTAAATCCAGTTAATGTTGGAGATGCTATCACTCGTCAGAGAGATGAGGCAGGAGAGGCTGCTTCTACCAACTTTATTGCAGTAAAACAATGGTTTAGTAAAAAGTAATCCTAGAGAATAATCAAATGAAAAATATACTATTTAGTTTAATATTTCTTTTGGGTGTCATAGGATGCTCAGAAGATGATGAAACCGTAAGTATTGATACTACATCAACTACTATCACTGGTGAAGATGATGGTATTAGAATAGAATCAGGAATATCTGGTACACAAGGGGCTTTTCAAGATGTTGGAATTAAATATTCTGCTCCAACTGGAGGAATACAAAGTCTAGTATTTGCAACAGATAGCTTAGATATAGATGACAATGGAACTATAGTTGAAATAAAGCCGTTTTCGATTGACTTTGCAGTTGCACCAATAACAGATGAAGAAAGATTGATTTTTGAAGCTTTTAATGTAGATGCTTCAAATGTTTTGAATGCGAGTGAATTTATTTTAACAGTCCCTGCTGATATTTTAAATATTCAACAAGTAGGAGAGAAAGAATTCAACTCATATGTTACTCAATCTGATAGTGACGATAGAGGTGATAAAGCATCTTTGAGGTTTACAATTAATACTGCAGTAAATCCACCTTTAATTTATTTCCAAAATGCAGCTGACTCAATCATAAGTTCAGCAGTTTATGGTATGACGCTAAATGAAACGATGACCTTAGTGTCTACTTCTAATATAGAAGATGGAATTGTAGTATTTGAGTTGACAACTATAGATATTAGTCAAGATACTGTTGTGACATTAATTCCTGTCACTGATGGTGCCATGGAAACAACAGATATTGTATTAACTGATGTAATGATATTACAAGGTAGAGTTGTCGATAGATTAGGTAATGAAGCAAGTACAACTTTAGAAATTGCTGAATTCTTAAGAGGAGCAAATACAGCGAATACTTTAGATTATACAGGACCATCTCAAAACGACGGAAACAATATTGATACGAATGCAGGTCTTGAATTTTCTGGTTATAAAAATAATAATGATGTAGCCTATTTTGTTCCTGCTGACGCAAATGACATGATGGTTGAGATATCAAGTGAAACGTATAATACTTATTTAGGATTAGCGATTTCTAATGGTGTAGAAAAACAATTTGTGTTTGATTCTGTAAGCCAATCTTATAGTGATGGCGAACAGGTATCTACTTCTACTATAAATGATGGGGAGAGCAAATATTATATTATTCAAAAGGATGAGAAAGAATATTCAATCCTTGAAGTAAGTAGAATAGCAGGTACATCACAAGCAAATATTAATTACTTCTTATCAAGTGAAAGAGAAGTCCCTTTTGATCATTAAAACTTAATATATAAAACAACCATGCCTCTAGTTTAAAGCTAGAGGCATTTTTATAAATAATCATTTATGCATATTCTTTCTTTATTTCTCTAATATTTACATTAGTTATCAATTTAGCGCGTGTTTTTGCATGTTTTGGTGCGTGGTTGTTTCTGTTTTTTTCTATTTTTGCTGTAGAAGTAACACTTTATTTCCCCGTACTATATAAATAACTTAAATTTATTAACCGTGTCATTCTCACATTACATCAAAAAGTCTTTAAAAGTAGTAGCTGTAGCTCAGCTTTTATTAGTGTCTGCTTGTAAAGAAGACTTGCCGAAACAGGCAGAAATAGCCAATCTAGTAGATTATGTGGATCCATTTATAGGAACTGGCGAGCATGGTCATACTTTTCCTGGGGCGACAATTCCTTATGGAGGTGTACAATGTAGCCCTGTAAATGGTGTAAGTGGATGGGATTGGGTAAGTGGTTATCATATCTCTGATTCTCTGATGATAGGATTTGGCCATTTACATTTAAGTGGTACGGGTATCGGTGATTTAAATGATCTGATTGTTATGCCTACTGCGAAAGCATACGATTTGGATGCAAAAACGCAAGATAGAGCAAAGCTTCCTTATACAGAACGATATTCACATGATACTGAGGTGGCAAAGCCTGGATATTATGCAGTAACACTAGAAAATAGTGGTATTCGTGCAGAAGTAACTACAGGAACAAGAGTAGGTTATCACCGTTGGACGTATCCCCAAAATACTGAAAAGCCTTCTATGATAATTAATCTTGGTTTTGCTATTAATTGGGATGGTGTAGTGAAGTCATCATTAATCCAAATTGATGATAAAACGATACAAGGAGAAAGGTTATCTGGTGGTTGGGCGGCTGACCAAAGAGTATTCTTTGAAATGAAGTTTTCAGAACCTATTGAATCCTTAAAAATCGATAAGAAAGGAGAACGTCTTGTTGCTCAAGTATTCTTTAAGGGTGTTAATCCACAAAATCAAGTGACGGCTGCAATGGGTATTTCATCGGCGACCTTAGAAGGGGCTCATGTTGCAATAGAACAAGAAGCCAATGGATATGATTTTGATTTGAAAAAACAAATAGCGAGTGATATCTGGGAAAAAGCTTTAAGTCATATTAAGGTGACAACCAAGGACGAAAAAGCAAGAGAGATTTTCTATACTGCATTATATCATTCGAAGATTGCTCCAGTAACACATTCAGATGCACAAGGGAATTACAAGGGTGCAGATAATAAAATACATCATGCGGATGGATTTAAATATTACAGTACCTTCTCACTTTGGGATACATTTAGAGCGGTTCATCCATTGTCTACAATTATCAATTCTGAGAAAAGAAATGCTGATTTTATTAATTCAATGTTAGCTCATTTTGATGAAACAGGAAAACTTCCTGTGTGGGCTTTGGCAGGGAATGAAACAAACTGTATGACAGGTTATCATGCAATGCCTGTTTTAGCAGATGCTGTATTAAAAGGAATTGATAATATTGATCCAAAACGTGTTTACAATGCCATGGTAGCCACTTCTATGCAAGATGAAAGAGATCTTAGTGCGTACAAGTTGTATGGATTTATTCCTTCTGATAAAGGAAATGAATCAGTGACAAAAACATTAGAATATGCCTATGATGATTGGTGTATTGCTCAGGTAGCTAAAGTAGTTGGAGATGAAGCGGGATATGTAAAATACATGAAACGATCAGAGGCATTCAAACCTTTATTTGACCCAGCGACCGAGTTTATGAGAGGAAGAATGACAAATGGTACTTTCCGATTGCCTTTTGACCCAGCTGAATCTAATCATAGAGAAAATACAGATTATACAGAAGGTAATGCGTATCAACATAGTTGGTTTGTATTACAAGATATACAGGGGTTGATTGATTTATATCCCTCAAAGGAAGCGTTTGTAAAGAAATTAGATGAATTGTTTACTGCTTCATCAGAATTAAAGGGTGAAAATGTATCTCCTGATATTTCGGGTTTAATTGGTCAATACGCCCATGGAAATGAACCTAGCCATCATATCGCTTATTTATATGATTACGCAGGTCAACCTTGGAAAACACAAGAAAAAATACGTGAAATTTTAGAGACACAATACGATAATACACCAGAAGGAATTAGTGGTAATGAAGATTGTGGTCAAATGTCTGCATGGTATGTTTTCAGTAGTTTAGGTTTTTACCCTGTAAACCCTGCACAAGGAATTTATGTTTTTGGTAGCCCTATTTTTGAAGAAGCAGTGATCACACCTTCAAGTGGAAAACAATTTAAAGTATTAGCAAAAAATGTCTCAAAAGAGAACAAATACATCAATAAAATTATATTGAACGGCAAGACAATAGACCGTCTTTATATTACACATAAAGAGATAATGAATGGAGGTGAATTGATTTTTGAAATGTCAAATACACCTAATAAAAAACTAGGCACGACGGAAACTATTCCAATGAAGACCTTTCAATAGCAAGAACAAAGCAACGAAAAAATAAAGGAAAAGAAAAACGATTCAATACCCTTTTCCAATGATGATATAAATATGAAAACAACATTAGAAATTTGTTCTTATACAGTAGATTCAGCCATTAATGCACAAAATGGAGGAGCAGATCGTGTAGAACTATGTGGTGGACGATTAGAAGGAGGGACGTCACCAAGTGAAGGAATGATGAAATTGGTTAGGAAGTATGTGGATATTGATATTTATCCAATCATTCGCCCGAGAGGTGGTGATTTCTTCTTTACGGATTTAGAATTTGAAGAGATGTTGGAAGACGTAAAAGCAGCCAAAAGAATAGGTATGAACGGTGTCGTAATTGGTGCTTTAACAGCGGATGCTGAAATAGATATTGAACGATGTAAGCCATTGATAGAAGCTGCAAAACCTATGGGAGTAACATTCCATAGAGCTTTTGATATGGCAAAAAATACCCAAAAAGCTCTGGAAGATTTAATTGCTCTAGGTGTGGATAGGGTATTGACTTCAGGTCAAAAAATGACAGCCCCTGAGGGTATGGAAGTACTAAAAGAACTGGTAGAACAAGCCAATGGTCGAATAGAAATAATGGCTGGAAGTGGTGTTTTACCTTCTAATGTAAAAGAAATAATTGAAAAGACAGGTGTCACAGCGGTTCATTCATCTGCATCAAAAACAGTAGATAGCCTGATGACTTTTCAAAATGATGGAGTTGCCATGAGTAAAGAAAGTACGGGGTCTGAATATTTGAGATCTATTACTAGTGAAGAAATTGTGGCTGAATTAAAAAAAGAAATATCAAAATAAACAAGCAATGAAACAGCATTTAATTCAACTTTTAGCATTAGCCGTATTAGCGGTAAGTTGTGGTCCTAAAGAGATTCCAGCAATTGGAGATAAAGAGTATCATGTTTTTGATCACCAACATCTTTACTTTGATCCTGATTTAACAAAAGATGGTATTAAAGTCAGTGATTCTGAACCTTTTTATATAGAATCAGGAAGAATCATGCTGAGGAAAATTTCCATTCCAAAATTCAATCGTGAGACAAAAGTATCAATTGTTGTAGAGGAAACTTCAGCAGGAGACCGTTGGGATAAGGCAGGGTCTGTTTTTGTGATGCCCGCTAAAGGTGTGAATATGTTGACAGTTGCACAAGGTGATTTCAAATTAGCACACACAGATGATGCAGATGCTACAGATAATTTTCCTGGGATGATTGCTGAAGGCGAATATAAACCTGCTGTAGAATTGATGCGTTTTATGACTCCTTTTGGAGTGGGTTTTTACTCTGAAAGAGATACTTCAAAATACCCGAATAGAATGCCAGTTTATATAGATGGATGGGCTGATAAGGCAATGTGGGAACAAGATATTACACATTTATTACCCTTATTAGAAGGAGAAGTTTATGTTGGTGTTCATATTGATACTTGGACGAAAGAAGGGTATAAAGTGGATGTGAAATTACGTTTTGATGAATCGGAGAATGCGTATGATCCTGCTAAGAAACGTTGGGTAGCTCCTGTTTTAAATTCAGTAAGATATATTCCTCCTCAAAGAGGTTGTGATAAATTCCAAAGAGCTGATATTGGTACTTCTGTAGAAATTCCTGAAAATTCTAAGTATGTAAATTTAGCTTACATCACCACAGGACATGGAGGCCATAGTGGGGGAGATGAATTTGTTCCAACTGAAAATATCATCAAATTAGATGGTGAAGAAATGTACAAGTTTACGCCTTGGAGAACAGATTGTGCATCCTTCAGAAGATTCAATCCTACATCAGGTGTATGGTTGAAGAAAAGAAAAGTAGATTATATCGATTGGGAAGCAGAAGCCTATAGAACTAAAGAGCTAGAAGAACCTGAAGCATCTTCTGATTTATCAAGATCAAATTGGTGCCCCGGTTCTGATGTTCCTCCTGTAATCGTCCCAATGAAAAATATTTCTGGAAAACATGAAATCACTGTGAGCATGCCAACGGCTCAGAAATTAAAAGAAAAGGAGCAAAACTTCTGGTTTGTTTCTACTTACTTATTCGGTGAATTAAAATAAAATATAGAAAGCTCAAGGGTTAATAATTACACTTGAGCTTTTCTTCCTTAACTGAAATAACATGAGAAAATTAATTTACTACTTCATTTACGCTTTATTACTCTTGGTTTTTGGTTGTTCTACAGATTGGAGTTCAACTGATCAACTTAAAAAATCTTATACTATTCACGAAGGTTGGACCTTCAAACAAGTAAGCCAAGATAAATGGTATCCAGCAACAGTTCCTGGAGTAGTACATACTGACTTATTCGACAACAAACTTATCGAAGATCCATTTTATAGACAAAATGAAAAGGATTTACAATGGATTGAAGAAGAAGATTGGGTATATAAAACTACGTTTGATGCTCCTGTTTCAGTGATGGAAGGACATCAATTTGCTTTAAAGTTTGATGGATTAGATACCTATGCTGATGTCGTTTTAAATGGAGAAAAAATCCTTTCAGCTGACAATATGTTTGTCGGATATGAAAAAGAAGTAACATCATTATTAAAAGAAAAAGGGAATGAACTCAAAGTTTATTTTCATTCCCCAATAAAAATTGCAAAGCCCATGCGTGAAAAAGCAGGCTTTGAATACCCTGCTGACAACGATGCTCGAAAAGAAAAATTTAGTATTTATTCCCGCAAAGCACCTTATTCATTTGGATGGGATTGGGGCCCAAGGTTTGTTACTTCAGGCATTTGGAGACCTATCAAACTTGTCGTTTGGAATACTGCAAAAATTGATGATGTTTATATCGTACAGAAAACACTAACAGAAAATTTAGCCTATTTACATGCGACGATTACAATCAAATCTGATACAGTTGGAGAAGCTAAAATTCGATTAAATAATAGCTCTAATACATTTTCTTCAGAAGAGAAAAAGGTGGTCTTAAATAAAGGGATAAATGTAGTAGAACTTGATGCAGAAATTTCTAATCCTGAATTATGGTGGCCAAATGGTCTAGGTGAACAAACAAGATATGAAATTACAGCACAATTGAATGTTGATGGGGAATATGTCGACCAATTGAGTCATAAAATTGGCTTAAGAACTGTTGAAGTAATCAATGAACCAGATAGTATTGGCGAATCATTTTTCGTGAAAGTAAATGGAAAGCCTGTCTTTATGAAAGGAGCGAATTATATTCCTCAAGACAGTTTCTTACCTTCAGTGACGAAAGATCGATATGATTGGATGATTGAAAGCATGGTCAAAGCACACATGAATATGGTGCGTGTTTGGGGTGGAGGTATCTACGAAAGTGATTATTTCTATGAGCAATGTGATGAAAATGGATTATTAGTATGGCAAGACTTTATGTTTGCTTGTACGATGTATCCTGGTGATAAAGATTTTATAAGAAGAGTAAAAGAGGAAGCTGAATATAATATTAAAAGAATCAGAAACCGTCCTTCAACTGCTTTGTGGTGTGGAAACAACGAAATAGGCGTTGCTTGGGACAATTGGGGATGGCAGACTTCCTATGGATGGTCTCAAGAAGTACAAGATCAGTTACAAGAAGATTATCATCGATTGTTTAAAGAAGTACTTCCAGAAATGGTAGCAACTTACGATAAAGGGCGTTTTTATTTCCCTTCATCTCCAATTTCAAATTGGGGTAATTTGGAAGATTTTACAAAAGGCGATAATCATTTTTGGGGTGTTTGGCATGGCAAATATCCATTTGAAAGTTTCAAAGAGTATGTTCCTAGATTTATGAGTGAATATGGTTTTCAATCTTTCCCTTCATTCAAGTCAATTCAACGCTTTACTATAGAAGAAGATTGGGGCTTAGAAACGGATGTGATGAATACTCATCAGAAAAGTTATACAGGCAATGGTCTGATCAAAGTATACATGGAAAGAGATTTTAAGGTCCCTGAAAACTTTGAAGATTTTGTATATGTAGGCCAATTACTACAAGCTGATGGTATGCGACAAGGCTTTGAAATTCATAGAAGAAGAATGCCTTATTGTATGGGGACGCTTTATTGGCAATTGGATGATTGTTGGCCTGCTGCTTCGTGGTCATCCATAGATTATTATGGAGAATGGAAAGCGTTACACTATGCAGCAGAGAGAGCCTTTGCTCCCTTACTTATTTCTACGGATATAGAAAATGAACAGTTAAAAGTTTGGATGGTCAATGATACATGGGAAGAAATAGACACTAATTTAATTGTGCAATGGAAAACATTTTCAGGAAAAAAATTAGCTGAAAAAGAATTCTCTGCAACAATAAGTGGTAATACTTCTGAAGTTGTTTTAGAAGTCAGTTTAGATGATCTAATCGATAAGAAAACATCTGAAGAAGAAAGAAAAAGTATGTATTTAGCTTTATCTTCTATAAATGAAAATGGTGTAGAAGTGGCTCATAAATTTACATTTTTAACAAAACCGAAAGACCAAAAATTACCAAAAGTAAATCTAGACACAAAAGTGATTTCAGAAGGTGGGAAAACGTTTGTGATGATAAAAACCAATGCTTTTGCTGAAAGTGTAGCACTCTCTTTAAAAGGAGATGCTATGGCGCATTTTACAGACAACTATTTTCATTTAGAACCTAATCAAGAAAAGAAAATAGCTGTGGAAAGAACAACTTTAAGTGCTACAGAATTAGAAAAATTATTAGAAGTGAAATGTTTAAATAATCTCCAGTAATCTCTGTTCAAACAGTTTATTTATGGAGTAAAAATACTATCAATGATCATGAAACGTAGAGACTTTATCAAAACAACAGGATTATTTACAACGGCAATGAGTATGAGTTCAGGGAGTATTGCAAATGAACTATTTAAAGATAAATTCACATCACAACGACCACCTGTTGCTGAACGGAAATTTACTTCAGAAGCAGTGGAAAAAGTGATCAAACAAGTAGCCAAAAAAATAGGTGATGATGAACTAAGATGGATGTTCGTCAATTGTTACCCTAATACTTTAGATACAACCGTTGAGTTTACAATGAACGGAGATCGACCGGATACTTTTGTAATTACGGGGGATATTCCTGCAATGTGGTTAAGGGATTCTACTGCACAAGTTTGGCCTTACCTTCCTCTAGCAAATGATGATGATAATTTAAAGATGATGATTAAAGGTTTAGTAAACAGACAGGCAGCTTGTGTGTTACTAGATCCATATGCAAATGCTTTTGAGAAAGATGCTACTGTAAAATCACACTGGGCTGATACTGATATCACTGATATGAAGCCTGGAACACATGAAAGAAAGTGGGAGATCGATTCTCTTTGTTATGCAGTTCGTTTGGCTAATGGCTATTGGAAGAAAACTGGAGATGCTTCTATTTTTGATGCCACATGGCAGAAATCAGCAAAACTGATTCTTCAAACCTTTAAGGAGCAACAAAGAAAAGATGGTGTTGGCCCATATACTTTTTCAAGAGTTACACAGAAATATGAAGATACTATGGCGAATTGGGGTGCTGGAGCATCTATGAAACCTTGTGGATTGATTGTATCTTCTTTCCGTCCTTCAGATGATTCTTCGTTATTACCATTCTTGATCCCATCTAATCTTTTTGCAGTTGCGTCATTAAGACAAATGGGAGATATTTATGAAAATGTAGTAAAAGATAAAGCTTTTGCACAAGAATGTACCGCTTTGGCAGATGAGGTAGAAGCGGCATTGAAAAAATTAGCAACAAAAGATCACCTTGAATTTGGTGAAATTTTAGCTTTTGAAGTTGACGGTTATGGCAATCAGTATTTTATGGATGACGCCAATGTACCAAGTTTACTTTCTATGCCTTATTTAGATTGTATGGATGCTGATGATCCATTGTACCAAAGAACGCGTCAATTTGTTTGGTCAGAATGGAATCCTTACTTCTTTAAAGGAAAATATGAAGGAATTGGAGGTCCTCATGTAGGCTTAGATTATGTTTGGCCTATGTCTATCATTCAAAAAGGATTAACATCCAATGACCCAAAAGAATTGAAATGGTGTTTAGATCAATTAAAAGCAACTCATGCAGGAACGGGCTTCATGCATGAATCTTTCCATAAAGATAATCCAGAGAAATTTACGCGTTCATGGTTTGCTTGGACCAATACTTTGTTTGGTGAGTTAGTTTATAAAGTATATCAAACGCATCCTGATTTATTAAAATAAAAGTAATAAGCAGAACAAAAATCTGTGAGGTTGCAAAGAAAATAAATAAATTGAAGAAGGAACTTGAGAACGGTTCCTTCTTACTATTATTGAACATAAAATGAAGTTCAGATTTACAACATTTATAAGTGTACTATTACTTTTTGCATTCAATGCATTGGGACAAAAATACCCCACACCAGAGAGTTATTTATGTTATAAATCTTCAACAAAAATTAATGTTGATGGCATTATTGACGAATCAGATTGGAGTGAAACAAAATGGTCTCATGATTTTGTTGATATTGAAGGTGATAAGCAACCAAAACCTACTCATCGTACTAGGATGAAGATGCTATGGGATAAAGATTATTTATATGTAGCTGCAGAGTTAATTGAACCTCAACTTTGGAGTACGATTACAGAAAGAGATGCTATCATTTATCAGGACAATGATTTTGAAGTATTTTTTAATCCTGTTCCAACATCACATATGTATTATGAGTTTGAAATGAACTTACTCAATACTGTTTGGGATTTAATACTAACAAAACCTTATCGAGATGGTGGAAAATATATGAACTCTTGGCATATAGAAGGATTGAAATCAGCAGTGAAAATGTATGGGACATTAAATGATCCTTCCGATGAGGATGAAAAATGGACGTTGGAGATTGCATTTCCATGGAAAGTTTTAAGTCAAGAAAGTCCTTATACAATTACTCCAAGAGAAGGAGTTCGTTGGAGAATTAATTTTTCAAGAGTGAACTGGGATTTGGAAAATCATAATGGGAATTATGTGAAACAAAAAGATGCAAAAACAGGAAAAGTAAATCCAGAACATAATTGGGTTTGGTCTCCACAAGGGAAGATTTCTATGCATATGCCTGAACAATGGGGTTATTTACAATTCACAGAAACTGTTGTAGGAAAAGAGGTAAATATTGATGTTTCTGAAACAGAAGGAGAGAGACTTCATCGTCAATTATATACAATTTATTATGCACAAAAGAGCTATTACCGAAAGCATAAAAAATACGCCAATAGTTTAAGCCAATTAGGTTGGGACACTGAAATGAAGTACAATGGACAAATTGTTTCACCCCAATTAATGATGACAGCAAAAGGATACGATATAGAATTAAAACTTCCTCAAGAACAGAAAATATATATCTTACGACAAGATAGCTCAACAGATATAATTGAAATGAAATAAGAGACCAATACATAAAATGGATAAAAGAGAATTTTTAAAAATAGCTGGTTTAGCCACAGCGGGTGCTGTATTGGGGTTGCCTGTACTAGCAAAAGGAAAAAAACTGCCAACAAAATGGATGTGGTTACATGCTCATGATGATTGGACGGATGCTCAATGGGATGAAAAACTAGATCTAATAAAAGATGCAGGTATAGAAGGAGTACTACTGGGAGGTAATGAAGCTACTTTCAAAAGAATGTATCCATTGCTTAAGTCAAGAAATATTGAAATGCATGCGTGGATGTGGACATTAAACCGTCCAGGGGATGAAGTAGCTAAAAAACACCCAGAATGGTATGCTGTAAGTGGCGATGGTCGTTCTTGTAGTACATATCATCCTTATGTAGATTATTATCAATGGGTTTGTCCATCAAAAGATGAAGTACAACAACACATCATCAATCAAGCAGTTTCTTTAGCTAAAGTAGAGGGTGTGATGGGTGTACATTTAGATTATGTTAGGTATTCAGATGTAATTTTGGCTTCATCATTACAACCTCTCTATGGTATTGTTCAAGATAAAGAATACCCTGAATGGGATTTCTGCTATTGCGAAACTTGCCGTACTAAATTCAAAGAAGAATCGGGTATTGATATTAAAGAATTAAAAGACCCTACAGTTTCCGAAGAATGGCGTCAATATAGATATGATTCTGTAATTCGTTTAGTGAATAAAATCTATGACGCAGTACATAAAGAAGGAAAAATGCTTTCTGCAGCGGTATTCCCTTATCCTGATTTGGCTAGAAAAATCTGTCGTCAATCTTGGGATAATTTCAAATTGGACATGGTCTTTCCGATGGTTTATAACAACTTTTACGAGGAGCCCATCGAATGGGTGAAATTTGCCACAGAACAGGGAGTGAAAGATGTAAAAGGAAAATTTAAAGAACCAATATTTACAGGACTATTCACACCTGCATTGCCAAAAGAAGAAGATATGTTGAAAGCCATTAAGATGGCCAAAAAAGGAGGAGCAAAAGGCTTTTCAATTTTTGATCTTGGCGGAATGAAACAACCACATTGGGATGCATTGAAAAAAGTATAAATTGATAATTAAGGTATAGTTTCAATAGATACTATACCTTTTATACCTCTTTTCAAAACTAAAACACACAATCATTTTATTTAAATCAAACTACATATATCGATAGAAAAAGGAATCATTCTTATAACTAAACTTAAATCATCTAACTGACTGATAAAATAGTTTAAATTTGTTATCAATGTTGAATAGGCAATTGTAATACGCATTTTCTATCGGAAATTGAAGAAAACTTCGAATCAGAGATTTATGAAAAAAATATCCTTATTATTACTACTGAATATAGCTTGGGTTAGTGGACTATTTGCTCAAGATAAGTCTGTCAATGTAATGACTTTTAATATACGAATGAATACACCCTCTGATGGTGAAAATGCATGGCCTAACCGAAAAACTTGGGTAGGTGATGTGATCAAATTTAATCAAGTAGATATTCTCGGTTGTCAAGAAGTTTTACAAGGTCAATTAGAAGATTTAGAAAAAGAGTTACCACACATGGATTATGTAGGTGTGGGTAGGGATGATGGAAAACAAGGAGGGGAGTATTCTCCAATTTTTTATAATAGAAATGAATTTAAAGTATTAGGTTCTGGTACTTTTTGGTTATCAACCACTCCTGAGAAACCGAGTCAAGGTTGGGATGCAGCATTACCAAGAATTTGTACTTGGATAAAACTTAAGCATAAGCATTCTAAAAGAACAATGATCGTGATGAATACACATTATGATCATGTGGGAAAAGAAGCAGTCATTGAGTCTTCAAAACTCATCGCAAAGAAAGCACAGGAATTTTCAGAAAATGGTAAGATACCTGTGATTTTAATGGGTGATTTAAATTCAACACCTAATTCAACTGCACTAACGGAATTAAAACATGTTTTTCAAGATACTAGAGCCTTAAGTTTGACAACGCCGATGGGGCCAATTGGTACTTGGGAAGCCTTTGATTATAATGCTAAATTAGATACTCAGATTGACTTTATTATGACTTATGGTTATTTTAAAGTAATGAGATATGCACATATTAGTGAAGCAAGAGACCAAAAATTCCCTTCGGATCACTTACCTGTATTTGTGGAAATTCAATAACAATTAAATAAATGAATAAATTAAGAGTAATTCTTATTACAATAACTGCTATCTGTTTTTTCGGATCTTGTACACCATCGTATTTAACTTCAACATCACCCAATGAGTCTTTAATTCTAGAATTTGACTTAGATAAAGAAGGAAAACCATGGTATCAGGTTACGTTAAATGGATCTCCTATTATTCTTAAGTCCTACTTAGGGTTTGAACTAAAAGAACAAGCACCTTTGAAAGGAAATTTTGAAGTAGTGAAAGAACTTCGAAATACCATGAATCAAACATGGGATCAGCCTTGGGGTGAGAATAAAAAAGTACTTGATCATCATAATGAATTGACAGTTTTTCTTCAAGAAAAAGATGGTTTGAAAAGAAAGATGAATATCATTTTCAGAATATTCAATGATGGTGTTGGTTTTAGATATGAAATTCCAGAGCAATCTAATTTAAAAGAGTTTGTAATCATGGATGAAAAAACCGAATTCACTCTGGATGAAAACCATGATACATGGTGGATTTGGGCTGATTATAATACATATGAAAAGTTATACAATCATACAAAGGTAGATTCAGCTACTTGGGTTGCAACACCTGTTACTTTTAAATCAAAGGACAATATCTACATCAGTTTGCATGAGGCGGCTTTAACAGATTATGCTGGTATGACGTTAAAACTGGATGATAATAAGAAATTTACTTACGAATCTGCATTAACTCCTTGGGCGAATGGTGATAAAGTGAGAACAAAAGCACCGATGAAAACACCTTGGAGAACGATTCAAGTAGGACAAAAAGCAGCAGACCTAGTCAACTCTAATTTAATTGTCAACTTGAATGAACCTTCAAAAATAGAAGATACCTCATGGATCAAACCTATGCAATACCTAGGTATTTGGTGGGAGTTTCATTTAGGAACTAAAGAATGGAAAGAAGGACCTAGACAAGGTGCAACAACAGTGTCTGCAGAAAAATACATAGATTTTGCAGCAGAAAATAATATCGGAGGTGTCGTAGTCGAAGGTTGGAATGCAGGTTGGGATAAATGGGGACAAAAAGATGCTTTTGATCACATTACACCAGCAAAAGGTTATGACTTAGAAAAAGTAGCAAAATATGCTGAAGAGAAAGGTGTATCCTTAATCATGCATAATGAAACTGGTGGTGATATTCCAGCTTATGAGAAATACATGAATCAAGCTTTTACATTATATCAAAAATTAGGTATTCATGCTTTAAAAACTGGTTATGCTGGCGGTATTTATCCAAGAGGAGAACATCATCATGGTCAATTTATGGTCAATCATTATAGAAAAGTCGTGGAGTTGGCCGCAAAATATCAAATTATGTTGGATGCACATGAACCCATAAAACCTACGGGTATTCGACGTACATGGCCTAACATGATGACAAGGGAAGGTGTACGAGGCATGGAATGGAACGGTTGGAGTGATGGAAACCCTCCGAATCATACTGTTACAATTCCTTTTACTAGGATGTTGGGTGGCCCAGTAGATTATACACCTGGAATCTTTGATGTTCAGTACGAAAATAGCCCAAACCGTGTCGCTTGGAATACAACAGCTAAAGTCATGAACGAAGCGAGAGTACATACAACGCTTGCGAAACAATTAGCTTTATCAATTATTTTGTATAGTCCATTGCAAATGGCATCTGATGTTGTAGAAAATTACCAAAAAGAGATGGAAGCATTCCAATTTTTATCTTCTTCTACAGCAGATTGGGATCAAAGTAAAATGATAGCTGGAGAAATTGGACAATATGCTATTACAGCTAGAAGACATGGTCAGGAATGGTTTGTTGGGGCAGCAACTGACGAAAAGGGTAGAGCTGTGAGTGTCTCATTAGATTTCTTAGAACCAAATAAAGTTTATAAGGCTACAATCTATGCAGATGCACCAGGTACAACCTATTTACAAGAACCTACGAAATTTGCTATCTCAGAAAAAAATGTGACAGCAAAGGAAAATTTATTAATTCAAATGAATGCGGGAGGTGGAAGTGCAATTCACTTTGAAATATTGAATTAAATCTATTGCATAAAGAGATAAAAAAAGAGGTCCTCCATTGGAAGACCTCTTTCTGTATAACTAACTACTGTCTATACTACTTTTTATCATTCTATCTACATTATAATAAACGGTGATAGTCGTCACTAAAATATATACAATTCGTCTATAAGCTATCAAAATTTGACTATGTAAATTATTGATAAATAGAGATGTATATAAAAAAAGAGGTCCTCCATTGGAAGACCTCTTTCTGTATAACTAACTACTGTCTATACTACTTTTTATCATTCTATCTACACTATAATAAAC
>NZ_JBSWYJ010000018.1:0-116331 GCF_056161045.1 Flammeovirga sp. AWQ4_249 | reverse complement strand
ATGGGTTTTAAAAAAGATTTGAAGCTGAATCTCTCAAAAAAAGATAATTATCTTTTCCGCTTAGACAGTCCGAACTACTGGGGTAACTATACTTTTTTTAATCAATAAATGTTAGTTTTTGCCAAATATATTATTAAATTTAAAGAACCTTTGTACTGTAAACACAGAAAAAACACTATTTTTATTTTATTATGAAGAAAAAAATATACTATCACTTACAAGAAAACCTACAGTTTATTTCATTTTGTTTACTGGTAACAATTTTTGCTGTAGCAAATTAGTTTAAATCTCAATTCTTAAAATATAACAAAGCCACTTTATGGATATAAGTTCATCAAGTGGCTTTTTTGTCTTTCATATTTTAGTGAGCAAAGTTCTCTTTTTCTTCAAATATTATTGCCTAAATTTCTAATCGAAACAATACTACAAATACAATGAAAAAATCTACAATAGATCTTATGAAGTCCCATAGATCGATTCGTAAATACAAAGACGAACCGATCAGTGATGAGACCATACAAGAGTTAATAAGTGCTGCAAAAAGTGCTTCTTCTTCAAGTTTTATTCAATGTACATCTATAATTAGAGTAAGAAATGAAGAAACAAAAAAGAAGCTTTCTGAACTGGCAGGGGGACAACCTTGGGTAGCAAAAGCACCCGCATTTTTTGTTTTGTGTGGTGATTATCATCGACATGCACAATTAGTAGAAAATGCACAATTAGGCTTTGAAGAACAAACATTAATCAGTGCTGTAGATACTGCTCTTTTTGGCCAAAATATGTTATTAGCAGCTGAAAGTTTAGGGTTAGGAGGTCTTTTTATCGGAGGCATTCGAAATCATCCATTGGAAGTTGCAGAACTTTTAAAATTACCTCAACACGTTTTTCCTTTCTTTGGTATGTGCTTAGGTGTTCCCGATCAAGATCCTGAGGTAAAACCGAGACTTCCAAATGAAGTTATTTTACATGAAGAAGAATATCAAGAACTAGATCAAAAAGTGATTGAGGAATATGATGAAACCATCAAAGCATATTATCTAAGTCGCTCTAGTAATAACAAAACCATGAGTTGGAGTGATCAAATAAAGGGTAAATTAAAAGGAGAAGCAAGGCCATTTATGAAGGAAGCCCTCCAAAAGAAAGGGTGGTCTCTCAAATAATATCCTCAAGGTGCTGTCTCTTATAGGCAGTGCCTTTTTGTTTTATAGAATGTATTATTTTAGGTATTTATTCCATTTTCACTTTGAAAAGTGAGTAGATTAATGCCCTTTATTATCTATTATTTATATTTATCGATCACTAAATTTCTAAAACCATATGAATATCAAAATCCGCCAAGAACGTCAAGATGATCATCCCTTTGTTTTCAATTTAATCAAAGATGCTTTCGAAGATGAAGAATATAGTGATCATCAAGAACATTTTTTAGTGGAGCGATTAAGAGAATCTGCTGCTTTTGTGCCGGAATTATCTTTGGTAGCTGAAATGAATGGACAAATTGTCGGTTTTATTGTATTGACTAAGATTTTAGTGAAAAATGAGACGAAAACTTTTGGTTCATTGGCGATGGCTCCAGTTGCGGTGCTTCCAAAGTATCAAGGAAAAGGTGTCGGAGGGATGTTGATTCGTGCAGCACATGAAAAAGCAAAAGAGTTAGGGTACGGTTCTATTATTTTATTAGGTCATGATAAATATTATCCAAGGTTTGGTTATGAACAACTCAATAAGTTTGGCATTCGTTTGCCTTTTGACGTTCCAGAACCCAATTGTATGGCTATAGAATTAGTGCCTAATGCATTAAAAAATGTAAGTGGTGTAGTGGAGTATCCAAAAGCCTTTTTTGAATAAAGTACTATTCATTGATCTAGAAAAAATTAATAATAAATTTTATTTCTTCTCTTCAACCTTTATTTTGTAATAATTTAATTTCTCTTTGTACAAAATACTGTTGATTATGGCTCGTCAATTTGTGAATGTTTTTTCTATTCTTTATTTATCTTCTTTGCCTCTTTATGGCCAATCAAATCCACATTTTAATAAATTTATTAGCCAACTAACAATTAAAGAACTGCCTTTTCAAGCAAATACAAATTTCGATAATTTTGCTTTCAAAGATGAACTAAATCATAAAGAGCAAGAATTGTTACAAGTGAAGAAAATCAAACCTTCAATTGATAAAGTATTCTGTAATGAGAAAATAAGTTTATCTTCTGATTTTATAACTCTATATGTTTCTGTAAAGGAGAATGAGCAAGAATTAAGATCTTATCTTGTTACTTATTCTAAAAATGGAGATATGATTGATCATATAGAGGTTGCATATGATGAAATTGCCGAAGGTATGTTACAAACAAGAAGTGAGGTGAAGTTACATATCATCAAAGTGATTGAGACGGTTTCTTTTGGAACAAGTACAGAGAAAATAAAGAGGTATGAACTTTCAGAGAATGGTGAATTTTTAAGAATTTAGAAGAAGTTCGTTTGAAAGTTGAGCTATTCACGCTTAGTACATAGAGGATTTTTGTTTGTCTGTATAGAATGGGGAATTTCTTCCAAAATCATCAACTGTATATCCTTGAAACATTCTATTTGTAATTATATCTTTTACAAAAAATGAAGTGCCAATAATTGGTACATTTGTGTTCACTAGTTCTTCTACATGAAAGACAGGACCATAAACAGTATAAGAATATTCTAAAATATCTGAATTAGCCACAAACTGTAAATACTTTGGAATAGGATTTTCATCCATCAAATTGCTTTCATCGTAAAAAAGGATATAACTGACATTAAAAAGTTCACCGATCAATTGAGCTACATATTCAGCATGGCAAACAGATTCTTCTGGCTCAAATGTTGAATAGGACCAATCCCTCACTTGAAAAGCAAGTGCTTCGAAAGTAGTTTTTTTCTCTTTTTCAGTAGGATAGTATAGAGAAATTTTTCCTTCTTTTGCAGCCAATAATAAGCTCTCAGATAATTTTAATAAATGATCATTTCCTTTAAATGAGGTATTAATATGGACTTCCTTGTATTTTGTTTGAGCGTTGATAGAATGAAAAGAAATAAGAAAAGTGATTAGATAAAATATTGTTTTCATGGGAGTAAGGTACGTGTGTTATTTTGTATATAATTCATTAAGATCAGTAGCCATTGTCATAAAGGCAATAGTATTTATTTTCTGCTCTTTTACCTCATCAATAATTGCATCAGAAGTTGATTTTAAGACGTAATCACCTCCTTTTTTATGGACTATAAATATTTTAATATCTTCACTTGGGACATCTAAAAGAGCGAAATTATCAATCTTTTTATCCTTGACAGTATAATACAGTAAGGTATTTAGAGAACGGTAATGCACATAAATCTTCTTGATATTTTCATTATTCACCATCAACTCATACTCTTTTAAATATGAATTATTAATCAAGAAATCATAGTTATGTAAACCTGCACCTTCTATGTCCATCACTTTATATATATATTCTATTTCATCTTTATTCAACGAGGCATCCCAACCCCAACTTCCTCCTCCCCAACCTTCTGAAAAGTCATCTTCATTTTTAGGTGTAATATTTCCCCAGGCAGCATCATTATCATTTCGAGCATAATCAAGGATAGGTGTGCTCAATTGTTTCCATTCTTGTTTTAGAGAATCATATCGATAACCATTGTATTGATAGATACCATCAGAAACATAGGAAATTCTAATTTTTTTTCCTTTTCGAATCGAATGCCTATGGTATTGTATGTCAAACATTCCACCCGAAACATAAATTCCTTTCGAATCTCTCATTTTAATATCCCCCTCCATCATATCTTTATAGTTTTTGAATAGAGAAATAGAAATCAATATTTTTTCATCGATTATTTGCTGTTGTTGATCTTCAAAAGTATTTGCTTCAATATGCAATAATAGACTATCATTAAAGAAGCTTAAAGTGCCACATTGCCCATTATACCATTCTTGAGTTTGCCTATTTTGTCCAAATAAAGATAATTGTGTAACAGAGATGATAAAAATAAAGAAGAGCTTTTTCATTATAGTATTTGTTTTGGTTCATAGTACTATTTGCAAAAACTGTATCTTTCATTTTTAGCGAGAATTATCTAAATAATTAATCAAAAATAAATTTTATATATCAAAATCTGAGTATAAAATAGAGAATGTGGTTTGTTCGATTTTTTCCTTGAATAGAAAGAATTACGTTTGTCCTTAAAAAAGGCTAGTTTGGCACTAAAAATAGGGTGTTCATATAAAAGAATTGGCACCCTTTTATAAGGTTAATACCTTAGAAGTATGAAAAATAAAATTATCAAATATGGTAGGTCAATTGGAATTGGTGCTACCACTATGTTCTTCTCTTTTTTAAGTCTAATGGGATTAGGCGTGATCATTTTACCCATTACAGAAACGGAAGAATTTTTCGTTGCCTATTTATTTTGGTCAGGAGTGGCTTCTGTCGTTGCCCATCACTTTCAATATTTAAAACGAAAAGTACCGACATTAATGAAAATTGTAGGTTTACTGATTGCCTTAATTTTTATTAATATATATGATGAAAGTGCAGGTCAACCTATCAATTTTCTAACGCTTTTCCTTGCTACAGTCTGGTTTAGTGCTATCGTATACTTTATTACGCCTACTTTTTTTAAGAAATATATTTATCATTTTTATGCAGTGATGATGGCGGTGACATTATATGCCAGTCTTTTTTCTGTAGACAAAAATGACCAATATGAAACCAATGTTGTCGCTTTGGTGATGTCCATTCCTGTATTACTTTCTCTTTGGGTTTACGAACAATGGAAATGGATTAAATCATTAAAAAATGAAAAAGCAAAGGCAGAACTTCAACTCTTAAAAAGTCAGATCAATCCTCATTTCTTTTTCAATACTTTAAATAATTTATATGGTTTAACGGTTGAAAAATCTGATAAAGCACCTGAAGTTGTTTTAAAATTAGGGGATATGATGCGGTATACTATTTATGAAGGAAAGGAGGAAAAAGTGAGTATTCACGATGAAATCCAATATCTTGAGAACTATATAGAATTGCACCGTATTCGTTATCAAAAAAATGTTCAAGTTCACTTTATTAATTCTGTTATTACGGATTTTAGAGTTTCACCTTTACTCTATATTATTTTAGTGGAAAATGCATTCAAACATGGAGTAGAAACCCTTATTGAAGATGCTTATATATTTATTGAAGTTGAAGAAGTAGGAAATTCTGTATCATTCACCATTGAAAATAACTTCGATAAAGTCATGCAAGATAAACGAGTAGGAATAGGGGTGATGAATTTAAAAAGAAGACTTGAATTGATTTATCCAGGAAAGTATTTTTATGATGAAATCAAAGGTGTGGATACTTACAAGGCCATTTTAACGATAGACTTATCATGAATTATTTAATCATAGACGACGAACCAATTGCTCATAGAATCATCGAAGGTTATTGTGATAAAATTTCCTATTTGGAAAAAGTAGGCAATGCCTACGATGCTTTTGAAGCATTAGAAGTAATCCATGAAGGCAATATCGATCTCTTATTTTTAGATATCAATATGCCTAAAATGACGGGTTTTGAATTTTTACGTTCCATCCCCAATGCACCTCATGTGATAGTAACTTCTGCTTATAAAGAATTTGCAATTGAAGGTTATGAGTTGAACGTTGTTGATTATTTATTGAAGCCATTCAGTTTCAGTAGATTTCTCACAGCCATTCAAAAAATTGAATCCAAAAAAGAAGTCGCAAAAGAAGAAGATAAGGAACATTTCTTTGTGAAGTCAGATAAGAAATTGATCAGCATTGATAGTAATGACCTTATGTTTTTGGAAGCCTATGGAAATTATGTAAAACTAACGCTCAAAGATAAAGTTGTAGTGTGTCATCAAAAGCTATCTTTTTATGATGATTTTTTAGCGAATAAAGGTCACTTTTTGAGGATACACAAATCATATATTATCAATGAGAAGTACATTGAATTAATCGAAGGCAATACCATAATCATTCAAAACAATGCATTGCCCATAGGGCAGAAATATAAAAAAGGAGTACTCGAAAAATTGTTTATATAAAAAGAGTATTGAATTGATATTACTTTCAGTTCAATACTCTTTTTTTCTTTTGATGAAACTATCCTAATCGGAAAGATAAAGGAAGTACAAACATTTGTTTTACTGTCTTACCTTTAACCTTATCAGGTTTCCAATTTGGTGCTGATTTAATTACCCTTTCTGCTTCTTCATCACATCCAGCTCCAATACCTCTGATTACTTTAATTTCAGAAAATCCACCATCTTCTTCGATTAAGAATTGTACATATACTTTTCCTTCAACACCCATTCTTTTTGCCTGCGATGGATATTTCATGGATTGACCAATAAATTTATAAAAAGCACTAAACCCACCATCGATAGGTTCGGCGGATTCTTCTGGTCTTTAAATAGTTTGCTCACGATAATCATAAATATCCTTTTCAGGATGATAAAAAAAGAGATTCTCTTTTCAACTAAAAGAACCTCTTATAATTTTTAAAAATATATTTTTAATTCGTCAAATAGGCAGACAAATAAGTGTCATTTGTTTCTATCATCCAATCTTTAAGTGCTGCTTTGTATTTTAGGATTTGCTCTTTATAGTCCTTTTTGTCAATCAAGTTTTCCAATTCTTTAGGATCTTTAGTTAGGTCATAAAAACCATGAGGACCTTTACTGTTGAACACATATTTAAATTGGCCATCCGTTATCATTCTACAGACTAGGTTTTTTTTGTAAGGATAAGTCCTTTCGCAAACGTTATATTTTCTCCATGCAGTATTTTTATCTTCAATTAAATCTTTGAGAGAACTTCCTTGAACTTGATTAGGAGTTTCGATGCCACAATAATCCAAAATTGTAGGCATGAAATCTATTTGACTGACCTGATTATGATTGATAATCATTTTAGTCTGTTTTGATTTTGGAGCTTTAATGATCAATGGAATACGTACTAACTCATCATAAAATGCATCAAGCGTTTTACCCATTCCGCCAAATCGTCCTTGAATATCACCATGATCAGAAGTGAAAATGATCAGTGTATTATCGTATTGTCCAGTTTCTTTTAATGTATTAATAATTCTACCAATCTGTTCATCAATATAAAAAACTTGTGAACGATAAATTGCTAAATACTCTTTGATGCCTTTCTCACCGACAAGTTTCCCTAATTTTTGAGCATCCATATTTGCTGCTAAAGGGTGAATTTTATCGACTTCAGTCATATCTACTTTCATTTTGTCACGATCGTACATACTGAAATAGGGTTCTGGCATAGCCCATGGTATATGAGGAGGGTGATAACTCACAGTAATCATCCAAGACTCCTCTTTTTTCTCTTTGATAGTTCTAACTGTCTCATTTGTTATAGAAGTATGAGGTAAATATTCTACTGGAATAGATGTTTGACCCGTTGTTGAAATACCTTTGTGTTTCCATTTTGATGCATTTGCTGCAGCATTATAATCTACCGTTTGGTATAATGGATAACCCCATAATTCATGGTCAGAAGGAGAAGGATTTATCTTTTCCATTTCACGATCAAGTGTTTCTTGATAGTCTTTACTTGCTTCATATTTATGAGATTGCCCTTTAAGCAAACTATTTTTATAACACTTGATCAGCTTCTTTTTGCCGATATGCCATTTACCCAAATGTGCTGTATAGTATCCATTTTCATATAATAAATTTTCTGTAAGTTTAAATGCTGTTTCCTCAATACCTAATTGTGTGTACTTATAGCTTGTACCTATAGAGACATTATTTAATATAGTATTACTATGTGGATACATCCCAGTTACAATTGTACCTCTTGCAGGAGAACAAGAAGGGGTAGTAACCATAGCATTATTGAAATGCACACCATTTTGAGCAAGTTGGTTGAGGTGGGGAGTATCAAAACCCTCATCAATATAATCCAATCCATACCAAACATGTTGATCAGTTTGGATAAATAAGACGTTAGGTTTTTCTTGTCCAAAGAGAGTAATTGTACTAAAAAATGTACATGCTAAGAAAAGTAGATATTTCATCATTTCATCCTAATTTAAAAAGTAAGTATTTAAATTTATCCTATCTCAATAAATAGAAAATGCCATTTATTGCGCTGTTTGATGAAAACAAAAGTAGGGGGTAAATGTGTTTTTTAAGATTGTTTATTGACCATGAATGCATAAAATAGACGCATTCAATCATTTATTAGCAATTTAATGTTGAAAATATGGTCAGTATTAATGCCTTTGATCAAAGAAAAAACACAGTTGATAATTTGATCAATTCGATCTATAAATTTTAGGTTCATTAGGCTGAATATTAAAATATAGAATTACCAATTAGGTTGTCAAAGATATTTTATATTGATGATACCTTTTCATTAGAAGAAGAAATAATTTCAGTAACTTTTTTCTCTAATCTTTTTTTATGATACCTAGGACTATAAAAGGATGGTGCTTCTGAAATAACAATAAGAGAAATGATTTCTTTTTCCGTGAGTTTTTCTACTTGTTTATCAAAAAATACATGTGCCGCGTCCTTAATGCCATATACATTAGATCCAAAATCTGACGAATTGAGAGAGTACGCCAAACATTGTTTTTGAGTGAATTTTTGATCAAGATAAAGGGCGATAATATAACTTGTCCATCCTGATGGAACCCATTTTGAATTGTCATTTCGAGCACCATAAATAGTAGGAATATAAAGGTCTAAACATGGGCAAGGAAAAGGGGAGTCACTAAATAAACGCTTTTGTTTACTAGACCATGAATTTGTTTCAAAAACCTCTGGATAATATTTTTCTAAAGTAAGGTAAATTGTATTTGGAAGAGGAGGAGTATTTTGTATTTCTTCGATCAGCAAAGTTTTTTGTTTTGCATTAAGTACTCTGTCGATAGCATTATTCATCCAATAATAAATTCCCCAATGAATAGAAATAATCATCAAAAGAAAAAAGATAACCGTTTTAAAAATTACTTTCATATTATGTATTTTTTAATTCTAGATGATGATAATTATGTTTTAAAAAATGATGTAAATCTGAAACACCCATAGGGTCAACATGATCAAAAATATCAATTTCTTTGGAATCAAATTTCAACTTTAACCTAGTATAGGGAATCCTATAACTATTGGATATATCTTGCCAACGGGTTAATGATTCAAATTTAAAATAAGAGGTTCTAAAAATTTTCTTAACCGTTAATGTCTTTTTTTTACGGTCTAATTGAACTTTACTATAACTTTTTAAAGTTTTAATACTTAAAAATAGTGAAAAAAGAAAGAAAGATAGCACAGTAATTTTAGTAGTAAAAGTATCTTCATTTATCCAAGTTTTTAAACTCAAAAGTAAGAATACAATACTTAGCAATAGGCTAAACAATAATGAACTGATGAAATTCATATCTATTATAACTCTTTATACATAATATAAGCATCTACTAACCCTTTCGTTCTGTGCCTAAAGGCTTTGGGTGTAGTGCCAATAATAGAAAACCCAAACTGCTTCCATAAAGCAACGGCAGTAGTATTACTACTTATTACTATATTGAATTGAATACCTAAAAAACCTAATTCATTTGCGAGTTGTAAAGAATGTTTACAAAGCTGTTTTCCTACACCTTTTCCTTGTGCTTTAGGAGAAACCATATAGCTAGCATTGGCAATGTGATTGCCTAAATCAATCTGATTAGGTTTTAGAATATAAGTACCTAAAATTTTTCCATTTTCTTCATATACATAGGTGTGCATATAGCTACTAAACCAATGTTTTTGAAGATCACTTTTTGGAGTATCTGCATGAAATACATAAGTATCTTCAGATTGTATAACAGCATGGAAAATTTCCCAAACTTGATCATAATCCTTTGAAGTAGCTTTTCGAATCATTCCTTAGAAGATTTTATAATCACCTAAATCTGTTAAGGCTAAACTAGATAGAATTTCTTGCGTTTCTAAAGACTTATTTTGTGATAGTTCAGTGACAATGATGGAATAGAATTTATCGTTATACTCAAATAAGTAATTGGTTTCAATCTTTTCGCCTACTTGGAAAGCAATGCGCTTACAAGGTACTTGATTGAGTTGGACATCTTGAAATTGATCTACTTTTTGATAACCTTTCTTATTGTTTAAAATCTCAGCCATTCCATTACAAAATTCATCAAAATTATGATAACCTTTTACTTTGGAGATAGTGGAATCCATGCTTGTTAATAGAATATTGGAATCTATTACTGCATTTGTATTTTCTATACCAAAAACAATCGAACGGTCTTTAATTTTTGTCCAATTAGAAGGGTAATTAAAAGAGACGCCTAAACGATCATATGTTATTGTTTTGACTTCTTTTTCTTGACAACTTTGACTTAGAATTAAAGTAAAAAATAAAATTGAAAATGTGATAATTGATTTCATGAAGAGTAATAATTTGACTTTTGATTTTAATACGAAAGTAAATTTATAAAATCTCTGATGATCAAACATTTAATTTATCTTAAATAATGTGTTCTTCTAAAAAGCTTTCCTTATCGGAATGAGTGAACTTTAGAAAAGAAGTAATAAACAATAGTGCTATTACTTTAGACATGATGATTCTTACAATATTATAACTTTTTGAACATATCCATTTTTTTTCCATTGATAAAATGCAGAAGAAGTTTTAATGCATGTTTCTTATTTCTTCTCCAATAACTATAAGGTAGAGGAAAACATTTTATACCAGTTCTACCTAATGTCTTGTAGCGTTCGATGGAAAATGCTTCCTGAAACATTCCTGGATAACCAATAAGATTAATGAAATAATTTTTGTTATTGTGAACGACCAAAATATCTAATAAAACGCCTGCTACAGGGTGACCACATCGTATTTCATCTACTGATCCTTTTAGTGCTTCAACGACTTCATTTTGAAAAGCATCTTCCTCATCATTAATTACATTGGTATGAGAAAATGATTTTACAAATCTAAAGTAATCAAATAATAGTGTTTCTTTTTTAGCAAATTGATCTGAAACAGATTTGAATACATATTGATAGGATTTGGCTCTTGTAATGGCAACATTCAGGACTTCTGGTTTATTGACATGAATAAATGCAGAATGATGTGAGGAATCGCAAACACAAAATGAAAGTAAAACGATTTCTCTTTCAGAGCCTTGAAATGTATAGGGAGTACCACATAAGAGATTGAAAAGTTTTAAATCTTCTAGTTCAAAATGCTCTTTTAATAATTTATTGATGTAATTTACTTGAGTGCTAAAGGGAGAAATTATACCAATGGAAGGGATATTTACAGCTCCTTTATATTCTTTAAAAATCACCTTTAATTGATGGATTACAGCATCTGCTTCTTTTTCATTAATTCCTTTCTTATTTCTTTCACCATCTAATTCAATTACTTCAATTTGAGAATGATTTGTATGTTTTGGTGTTGATTTAATAATTTCTAGATTACCATCATAAAATTTCTGATTACTAAATTCAATCAATGAAGGAGTTGATCTAAAGTGTTCTTTTAAAAATGAAACTTGATCTTGATGTATCAATTTTGAAATATATAAATCTAAAATACTTCGATTCCTATAATCGAAAATTTTATCTTTCGGAAGATTATACTTCTTTATAAGTGCATTTTGCTGGACTTTTGAAACAAATGAATAATGCCTTAATTGGTTAGGATCTCCTACAATTACTGTTTGTTTAGCTCTGAAAATGGCTGGTAAGGCTGTTGCAATATCACATTGTGTTGCTTCATCAATTATTACTAAATCAAAAAGATCTTTTTGAAGTGGTAAAACAGAATTGAGGTCAGATAAATTTACCAACCAAATAGGAAATACTTTTAAGATATTAGTGTATTTTACTTTATCTAATATCTCTTTGTATTCGGTGAAACTATTGGAATCAAGCGCATCATAAAATGTAGCAATATCTTTTCTATACTTCTTTGAGTTTCCTATAATACTCTTATGAATTTTTCTATTTGACCAAGTATTTATTTCTTTTTCAAAACTTTGAGATCGATCTTGAATACTATTAAAGACCTCCCAAATTTTCTGATTATCAAACAAAAAACTATTCAAATATGCTTTCTTAAGTTTATCGGAAAAAGATAAATCATTACTCATATTCAATTCTGTTTTTTCCAATTCATGATCCACATGTTTTCTATAATCTTCTTCTAAATCTAAGAGAGTGTTATAGTGTTTATATAATTTTGCTTCGTCTAACCAAGTATTCCTTTTATTATAATTTCCACTTAAATACTTACGAACTTTAGCCTTTAAACTAGTTTTGTAATTGACACCTGTGGTATGAATAAGATAATTTTTTAATTGAAAATCATCTTCCAACATACTTCTTAGTACTTCTACTGCTTGTTTTGTTTTCGAAACAACCAAAACAGATTTATTATTGACAACATGATCTGAAATAATAGAAGTGATTGTATAGGATTTGCCAGTACCTGGAGGGCCAACAATTACAGAATTATTATAATGGTGAGCATTTTCCAAGGCTTTCCTTTGTCCAATATTTAGCCGAGCATTATAAACACTTTCTTTATATATATTTTCCTGTATGGTTTCATTAAACAATTCCTTTAAACTTTTATTGAAAGTGTTTTCCTGAATAATTCCATTAAGATCATTTAAGATCTTCAAAGTAGATTCCGTTTTATTGACGAATACAGTTCCTGCTGAAGGAATAATTTTGTATTCATCTTCTTCGTACTCTTTTGTAGAAAAGTGTCTCCTTATTTTTGCAGCAGACCAAACTTTTGGATGTAAAACAAGCTCCTCAGTATCTAAATTGATAAAATATTTTTGTAGTAATGAAGTAAGTCCTAAAAATTGCTTTTCATTGATAAGTTCTTCCAATTCCTTGATAAACTCATCTTTATGTAAAGAACTATCCTTTAATACTAGATTTGAGAGAATTGCTCTATTGATGATAAGGCTTTCTTTTTCAATTGCTAAAAACTTTTCATCAGATTCCGTCACAATTGAAGTAGGATACAAGAGTAAAGGGGCGCATATTCTTTTATCCTTTATTAATGGGTTAGTATTTTTCCCAAGAATAAAAAAACAACCATAAAACAACTTTTTTTCTAATCGATAAAGCTCAATGTCTTTTTCTAAATCCTCTATATTTTTATGAATATATGGAATATAAGGTAAGGATTGTGTGAGAAGTTCTTCATCTTCAGAAACAAACCATTTATAAGGATATTTTTGAGAAAGTATATTATCAACATTAAATTCTCTGTAATCTAACTTAAAGCAATCTCTAAAATATTGATAAAAATCTTTTGGCTCGAACATCAGTTTTTTGTAGTCTAGTTTGCAAATAATCGTTGACTACTAATATAAGGAGTTTTTTAATTCGTCTTCAAGATTTTATCTAGTAATTTTTCACTGTGTGATTGGGATAAAGATTTACGTAATACGCCTCCACTAATTTGATTGACTTCAAACTCAATGATAAATGATGTCATTTTTTTAGAATTCTCATGTAAAAACCAATTCCCCAAGAAATTCCTCCAATTAACCATAAGTAAGGGAAAATATCTGTGACTCCTCTTTTTGAAAATAATACAATACTTAAAAAGAGGAATACGAAAGTATTTATACCATAAAGTATGCTGACTTTTAAACTTTTCTTGCTCATGATAGTAATGAATTTAATTTACCATTTTATCTAATACAAAACTTTTTAGTTCTGAAAATTGAGTACTACAAAACGATTTAAAAATAGATTTATTACCATAGATATATCCTTTTTTACATCGGAAACATATTTCAACATAAAGTTCTATAGCTTCATTTTTATCATAAACTAAAATACCATAAGCTGGGTCATAACAAAAAGCATTGGTAAAGAACTCAGTATTTGATTGGTATCCAAAAAGAATCTTTAATAATTCTCTTTTTGAATTCATATCTAAAGAATGGGTTTTAGAAATAAAGTTATAATCCAATATATCATCTTTAAAAGCAAGTTTTGCTACTCTTGCTGTACTTAAGTTTTTCTTTTTTCAAAATTGAGCATCTTTCTTTTTTTTGAAGTTTAATCCATAAGTTATAATCTCAATTTTTTTGTCAAGATAACTTTCTATATGTGTCTCTATGTGTTCATTTTTTTGACAACTATCAAAAACAAGAAAATATTCTTGTGCCCTAAGATTGTGAAAAGATAGGAGACAAAAAAGAAATATTAATTTTAGATGCATGCAGTAATTGTATGAAAGTTTAGTTTTAAATGAAAATTGAAAAGATTTACTTTATTAAGTATGCAAATCATTTCAATTTGACAAGAAACCCACAAAATATCAATTTTTTAATTATTTATCATTATATCATTTCAAATGCTAAACGAAAAACAAAAGAAAACAATCAGTAAATTCTTAAGCTTAATTCTTAGACATCAACCAGAAAAAATCAATCTTCAACTTGATGAATATGGATGGGCGGAAGTCCAACAACTTATTGAAAAGTCTAATCATTACGGAATGAAATTCGATCTTAATGATTTAGAAAATATAGTAGAAACAAACACTAAAAAGCGTTTTGCTTTCAATGAAGATTATTCAAAGATAAGAGCAAGTCAAGGTCATTCAATTGCTGTAAAACATGGATATGAGAATCAAAAACCTCCTCAATATCTTTATCATGGAACGGCAAAACAAAATTTCGCATCTATTTTAGAACATGGAATTCAAAAACAATCTAGACAACATGTGCATCTGAGTACAGATTATAATACAGCAAAACAAGTGGGTTCAAGACATGGGAAGCCTTTTATTCTTAAAATAGAATCCTTAAAAATGTTTGAGGATAATTATGCATTTTATTTATCTGATAATGGTGTATGGCTAACAAATGAGGTTCCTCAAAGATATATCAGTACAGAATAATTGATATTTTCAGACCAATCAATTTAAAAATTACAAATTTCTTCATTACACATTGAGTTTCTTTTCTACGTTTCAACTAACGTATTAAAATCATTAAGAAATCACCTTTATGGTATAAAAAAACGCATTACTACATTATTTCGATCGTAGTACAACATTAATTCTTTTCGCCTCTAAATGACTAAATAATGTAAAAACTGAATCAAATAATGTAGCTGTATCTTCTATCAAAGTTTAAAATTGCTTTCATGAAATGTATTATTTACAACTAAAACTAATTCTTAAATGAAAGCGAAACTTAAGACTAATTATTTCAAAATCTTAGTTTTGATGGCCTGTACTTTTCTTTATAGTGCGGTCCAAGCTCAAGACATCGATGTAAACCAAACAGGTTTTTTACCGACAAGTACAAAATTGGCTCAAGTACCTAACGGTAGCGGTGCTTTCCAAGTGGTGGATGCCAATACAAATGCGGTTGTGTTTAATGGAACACTTTCTTCTTCTACTTTTTGGCAGGAAGCACAGGAAGCATTTGCAACAGCCGATTTTTCAAGCTTAGAAACTCCTGGTACTTATAGAGTAATTGCAGGAGGAGAATCTTCTCAACCCTTTGAGATCGGACAAAATGTATATGATGATGTAGCTTCAGCTGCATTGAAATTCTATTACTACCAAAGATCTTCTACAAGTATCACTTCAGAACATGGAGGACAATGGTCAAGAGGTTTTGGTCACCCAGATACAAATGTATTAGTTCACTCTTCAGCGGCAGGAGGTCGACCGGCTGGCTCTTCATTCTCTGCTCCAAAAGGATGGTATGATGCAGGAGATTATGGTAAATATATCGTCAACTCAGGTATCTCAACTTGGACACTAATGGCTTTTTATGAGTTATATCCTGAATTTAGCAATGATTTTGAAGTGAATATTCCTGAAAGTGGTAACAGCATGCCGGATATTCTTGATGAGGTAAAATGGAACCTTGATTGGATGTTACAAATGCAAGATCCTGTTGATGGAGGTGTTTATCATAAAATGACTACATTAGGTTTTGAAGGAATTGTAATGCCTTCTAATGCCAATGGACAACGTTATGTAATTGGAAAAGGTACAGCTGCAACTTTTGACTTTGCCGCAGTAATGGCACAAGCTGCCAGAATCTATGAACCCTATGATGCTGCATACGCTCAACAATGTTTAAATGCCGCTGTACGAGCATACAACTGGGGTTTAAATAATGGAAATATTTTCTTTAAAAACCCAAGTGGAGTTGTAACAGGTGAATATGGTCAGAACTGGGATAATAACCCTAATCCTGCAAAATTAGCAGATGAAAAAGCATGGGCAGCAATTGAATTATATATTACAACTGGAGATGATGCTTATTGGAATGCTTCTGATATCTTAAACCAAGGTATGAGAGTTCCAGGATGGCCTGATGTAGGACCTTTAGCTTACCTTTCTTTGATTGCGAATAAAGATAGAGTAACTGCAGCTGCTAACATGGGTGAAATTGAAGCAAGAGTAATCAATTATGCCAACTCAAAAATTTCAGAATTTAATACCTCACCTTACAGAGTGGTAACTACTTCTTTTAACTGGGGTAACAGTGCGAACTTCTTAAATGATGGTATGATTGCACTTTATGGGTATGAATTAACGGGAAATGATGAGCATATAGCAGTAGCACAATCTAGTTTAGATTATATCTTAGGGAAAAATCCAGTAGGTATTAGTTATTACACAGGTTTTGGTGAAAATAGAGCGATGCGTCCTCACCATAGACCAAGTGAAGCCGATGGCATATTTGAACCTGTACCTGGTATGGTTGTCGGTGGTGCTCAAGACGGTACTAAACCAGCAAATGAATGTTTCCACCCTAATGACAATATTCCTGCTAAAAGATATATAGATGATTGGTGTAGTTTTTCTACTAGTGAAGTAACAATCAACTGGAATGCACCTATGGTATTTGTGGCAGCAGGTATGCTTGCAGTTGGAAATACTGCATGTGAAAATCCAGCGGTTGTAGACGTTGAAATTAGCGGAGCGAATACAGTTACGGTTGAATTAGGAGAGTCTATTTCGTTTTCAGGACGTGCACTAAATGAGTGTGGAGGAACAGTAAGAGATGCCGTTTTTAACTGGTCTTCAAATGCTCCAAATGGTGTTTTCTCTAATACAAATAGCCTAACAACAGAAACAGTTACTTTGACAGTAGATGGTATTTCTGCACAAGTAACAGTGACTGTAGTTCCAGAAAATGCAACTTTAGTAGCAGATGCGGAAAATAATGGTATTACAAAATTAAAAACGGATTGGTTTGTTTTAGATGATAATGGAAATGGTGGCGCTTCAGTAGTTTCTCCAAATGCAACTCCTCTTCCAATGACAGCTGGAGGTGCTGATGGTACAGCGAATAGTGCTGAAATTTCATACACTTTAAATGAAGGTACTTTAACTTTCGATCCTTTTGTAGGGTTTGGTTTCCCACTTACTGAAGAGGAAACTGGAAGAGCAGATATAGCAGGTGCTACGGGTGTTACTTTTTGGCATAAAGGTGATGCAATGGTAGTGAAAATTCCGACGACTTCGGTTACAGATTTTGATTATTATGGTTCTCCAGTTCCAGCGCATGCCGATTGGACAAAAGTTGAATTAGCTTGGTCTCAATTCTCTCAAGCAGGATGGGGTTCACCAGTCGCTTTTAATGAAACTGAAATCACAAGTATTCAATTTGAAGTACAAGGTCCTACTGGAACTTCTGGTACAGTGGCAGTGGATGAGGTAAAAATTGATGGTGTTGTTTTAGATCTTGGTCCGTGTGAACAACCTGAAGCAACAGATATTATTATCATTGAAGGAAATCAAAATGTAGTGATCGGTTCAACTGTTAATTTATCAGCAGAAGTAAGAAATGGATGTGGAGAGTTATTGACAGAAGAAACAATCACTTGGTCTTCGAATGCTCCAAATGGTGAATTTGAAGCGAATACAGTGGGTACTTTTGATATCACTGTAACAGTAGGTGCTGTATCTTCAACCGTTACAGTGACAGTTACACCAAACCAAGCCCCAACAGCAAACGCAGGAGCGGATATCTCTGCAAATATTGCAACCGCTGCTGCGCAATTAAATGGTAGTGGCACAGACCCTGAAGGAGATGCTTTATCTTACGCATGGACACAAATAAGTGGACCTTCAACAGCTACAGTTTTATCTTCTAATGCTGCATCCACTTTAGTGACAGACTTAGTGGAAGGAGAATATGTATTTTCTCTTACTGTAACAGATACAGAAGGTGGAAGTTCATCAGATGAAGTTACAATTTCTGTTTCAGCAGTAGTAAATATGTTGACAAATGGTGATTTCACAAACGGATTTGACAGTTGGACAACTTATGTAAATGGTGCTGCTACAGCTAACTATGATGTTGCAGGTAACGAATTGCATGCTATGATCAATAACGGTGGTTTTGAGACATGGCATGTTCAATATTATCAAGGTGGTTTAGAAATTGAAAATGGTGAATCTTATCGTTTATCATTTGATGCAAGAGCGGCAGGGAACCGTTCAATCTCAGCTTCTGTAGAAAAGAATGGAGAGCCTTGGACTGGATTTTTTAGTGAAACACCAGCATTAACCAATCAAACTCAGACATTCTCTTATGAATTTACTATGAATGAAGCTACTGAAACAAATGGTAGAGTAGCATTTAATGTGGGTAATTCAAATGCTGATGTATATATCGATAATGTTGTTTTAGAAAAGTTAGGTGGTCCATCTAATGATACTCCTATTGCAGATGCAGGTAATGATCAAGTTTTAGAAAATGGATCTACATCTACAACTTTAGACGGTTCAGCTTCAAACGACCCTGACAATGGACCTATCGCATTGTCTTATGCTTGGTCTCAAACATCAGGTCCATCTGTTACTTTTGATAATACAGCTTCAGCTCAACCAACTGTTTCTGGTTTACAAGACAACTCAAATTATACTTTTTCACTAATAGTTTCTGATGGAATAGCAAACAGTACTTCAACAGTTTCTGTAAGTGTTCAAGAAGCCGCTCAAGCTTTTACATTAAGAATAGAGGCAGAGGATTATTCGAATATGTCTGGTATTCAAACGGAAGCTACTTCTGACAATGGAGGAGGTGAAAATATTGGTTATGTTGACGCTGGTGATTTCTTGGAATACAATGTTAATATTCCAGCTTCAGGAAATGGAAAATTGAGATTTAGAGTTGCAGCCGATGGCAATGAAAACAAATCTTTGAATGTTTCAGCAAACGGAACTTTACTAACTTCAGTCAACTTCAATGGTACATGGGGATGGCAAAACTGGACAACAGTTGAAGTGGATGTGAACCTTCCATTTGGACAAAATACATTAAGAGTTGATGCGACTTCAAATGGTTTTAACTTAAACTGGATTGAAATTACAAATGAAGAAGGAACACCTGAAGAGGAGGAAGAAGAGGATGCTTGTCAAACATGGCAACCGAATACAAATTATCCTGTAGGTACTGTAGTTAGTTATAATGGAAGTAATTATACCTCTACAAACCAATGGAATGGTACAGCAGGTACACCAGATACAGCGGTTTGGGGTTGGTCTGCAGGAGGTTCTTGCTCAAGTAATGGAAGAACAGTATCTGTAAGAGATGAACTTGAAGAATTAAATATCAATGCATATCCAAATCCAGCCCATAGAAATATTAATTTAAGTGGATTGTCAAATGGAACGTATCAAGTTGGTGTGTATTCACTTTCAGGAAACTTGGTTGAATTTAAAACGATAAATGGAGCAAAAGGTAAAAGTGCTCTATCAGTTGAAAGCTTGGCTCCTGGAATGTATATTATTCAAATATCAGGAAAAGAGGTATCTAAAAGTATTAAATTCTTAAAGAAATAATCATTACCCAAAAACAACAATCACAAGGCTGTCCTATTGTAGGGCAGCCTTTTTATATGTAAAAATGTATTACAATAATTAAATCCTAGTTTGGTTTGCAAAGCTAAAAATTAAGCCCTAGTTGAATAATGGCGTATATAAAAGGTTAGTGCATATAAAATAGGGGAATATATATTGTATTATTCTTTATTGTTGCAATCATTTTATTTGTTATTCTGGTATAAAAAAGAAAGCTACAGTCCATACATTGAGACACAGTTTTACATCAATTTATTAGAAAATGGTGTTGATTTAAGATACATTCAATCCCTATAAGAACATAATTCTCCACAAACAACACAAATATATTTTCATACAAGTACAAAAGTAGTGAGTGAAATAAAGAGTTCGCTTGATAATTTGTATTATATATTAAAATAATTATGTAACGTATTGAATTATTTTAATTTATTTGATAAATTACGGTAAGCAAATTATTAATGTATATACGTCATTGTCACATTATTTCAAATAATGTGACAATGGTGTATATTTGATGTTATGAGCAATTAGAGTCATATTTAAGAAAGTGTGGAAGCCACCATTTGGCAAGCATTAACAAAAGACTTTCTTTAAAAAAATCAGAAATTGACCATGGCGGGAGAATGAAGTTACCGAACGCTCCCTAAAAAGAAGTAGGTGATAACTAAAAATTTAAACAAGATGAAAAAGCTAATCTATTTCCTCTTTTCGATATTGTTTCTCATTTCAGGGTGTAATAATGAAAACATTACAACGACTGAAACACTTCAATTGACTCACTTTAAAGAGGTCGGATTAATTCATAATGAATTTCTAACTAATACAAAGTCTAATTTCCAAGAAATCAAATCTATCTCTTCTTACGAGGAAAAAATTGAGTACGTTAATGAGTTTAATAAGTCATTTAATAAGAATCTTGATTTAGAAGAAAGTAAAAAGCAAATGCTCAGTAATGGACTAGATGAATATAAACATTTAGTAAGAACAGATTTACTTACATCTCAGGCTTTTCATCAAAATCAAAATGGTCGAGTAAGTAATAAAGATGCTAATTTGTTTCAAATTATTGAAACACTTCACAATGATGGTTTAATTTCTACATTTGGCTTTGAACTTTTGAATAACTATGCAAATGATATAAAATTAAATTATGATGGTATCTTATCTGATAAGAGCCTTAAAGATAAAACCTTAAAATACATTGTGGAATTTGAATCACATAGTTATTCAATTGAATCAGGAGAGGGGCAGATGATTGGAAATATCCTTTCTATTTCAATCTCCTCAATTGAATGGAGGGAAGAAAACCCTGATGCATTCGATTATGATTCAGAGAGCGGAAGAGTATTGATTGCTCCTTGGGCGGCTGCAGATTTAGTTGGAGCTACTATTAGTGGTGCTTCATCTGCAGCAATTCAATATGGTGTTAATGGAGATGTTAATTGGGAAATAGTTGGCTGGTCTGCTCTTGGTGGGGCAGTCACTGGTTCTACAGGCGCTGTTGGTAAAATTGCAAAATGGCTCTTTTAATTTATGAAAACTAATATACCAGTAAAATCGATTGCTATTTTGGGTATTTTATTAATTGCAATCTGGATTCCTTTTGGTTACAATTTTATAACCCTTACTAATGCTCTAATTATCACAGTAAGCATGATTATTGGGGGGGTGGCAGGTTATTATACGTTAAGAAAAGCCCATAACAATAAATAAAAATGAATGCACCTGCCTGCTTCGGAGAAAGTAAGAAGAAAATAAATACTTTCCGTACTTTTAAAGGGTGAGTGTTGGCGCACTCATTTTATCTAAATGTTACCACACATTTGAAACAAGATGAGAAGATTAGCTTACGTATTAATTTTAATCTCAACAATTGGTTGCGTAAATATTAAACAAAACCATATAGACAATCATAAAGAATTAAAAATGACGGTGATTCTTAATGATAATCAAAACCCCAATTCAGAATGGACTAAAAAGACTATTAATAAGGACTCGTTAATCTCAACTGAATCAACAATCATTGATTTATATTTCTGCAATAAAGTAGTACATCTTCCTTACTATTTGCCAACAAATGGAATTCTTCGTGATTCAATAAAAGACAATGAATGTAATATGGAAATTTATCCTTCTAATGTTAAATGCTATGAATATGACAGTAAAGAACGAGTTATAAAAATGTCAGTGAATGGTTCGGGCACTATGGGTGATTGGTCATACAAGTATGACTCTCTTGATAGGATTATTGAAATGGAAAGGTTTTCAACAACCTATACTGCACATTATATGGGCGATTTCCATTTGTTGACAGAATTACTTGTTGACGGTAGTACAATTCAGAAAAAAATTGAGTTTAAATATGAAGAATAACAACGAACGCACAATAATTAGGGCTTAGTTTGGTTTGCAAAGCCAAAAATTAAACCCTAGTTGAACAATGGCGGTGTAGCCATGAAATGCAAACTTGTAGGAGAAAATTAGTATGGACTTTTCGATTACTCGGAAGGTCTTTATTTGAATTATTTTTAATATCCCTCACTAAATTTGATTTGCAAAAACTTTTAAATTTTGCATTACAAAATCACAATATCTATCTTACATTGTCTTCCAACTATTCTTTAGTAAACTAATTTTTATGATAAGTTGGAGGTGATTTATACTAATGGATAAATGCCATAGCACAATAATGAGAAAATCTATGTTATTGTGCCATTGTGTTTATTTAATGTTAGGCAATATAAAAGATTTTAAACTATGAAATACATCATCTTTTTTTTATTCTTTTTTATAACGATTAATGAATTATTTAGTCAAGAAATCATAGAAGAGAATTACTATAAAAAATACTATAATAAATCTGTAACAAGCAATCCATCAAAAGCTAAATTTAAGGCTACTAAATATAAAAATGAGGATGGAAGTATTACTACAGAATGGGTACGATTAAAAGATAGTTTTTTACTTTCACGAAAAACTTATAAATCAGATAAACCAGTTGGTCAATGGTTTTCATATTATGAGAATGGTAAAATAATGTCTCATTTAGATTATGATAAGAAACTTATTTATTCCAATGATAAACCAAATGATTACCCATATATAGAATTATACAGTGGTAAATTATTATCCTCAGATACAGAAAATTATCAAGCACCTCAGCTTGATGGTTTCCCAAAAGGATTTACAGACTATTTAATTAAAAATCTAAGAGTTCCAGAAATCGCAATTAGAAATGGTTTGTCAGGTAAAGTATTAGTTTTAATTTCAATCGATGAAAAAGGAAAATCTGAAGTGATATCAATATATAAAGGAACAAACCGATATTTAGACCTAGAAGCAGAAAGATTATTGATTGATTTACCTGATTGGACTCCATGTTTGATAAATGGAAAAAAAACTAAGGTTTATTCTATAGTACCAATATCTTTTGCACAAATGAGATTTTAAATTTAAAACAGTACCCAATAATTAGGTCTTATTTTGGTTTGCAAAGCCAAAACCCTAGTTGGACAATGGTGTTGAAGCTATGAAATGCAGCCTTGTAGGAGATAATTAGAATGGATTTTTCAATTACTTGGAAGGTCTTTACTTGAATTATTTTTTAATACCCCTCACTAAATTTGATTAGCAAAAAAACTTTTAAATTTTGCATTACAAATTCACAATATCTATCTTACATAGTCTTCCAACCATTCTTTAGTAAACTAATTTTTTATGATAAGTTGGAGGTGATTTATACTAATGGATAAATGCCATAGCACAATAATGAGAAAATCTATGTTATTGTACCATTGTATTTATTTAAAGTTGGCAAACATTAAAATACATATGAGTCTACTCAAGAAGATATTTGGACAGAAGGCTCTTTCTCCAGATGACCAGATAGGAGAAAGAATAAAGTCAATGGTTGAAATCTGCATGGAATATGTCGGTTTTGACAATCCAGAGATTGATGACGTTTACATTTTCACAACCATTGAAGAGTCGCAATATGTAAACTATTGTTTCAGAATAAATGGTGAAATAATTAAAAAACATAAGGTCAATGAAAGTTTGACGAGTAGCGTAAATATAGAACTTGAAAGACAGAGACAGGTTTTAGAAATATGCAATGAAGAAGTGGGGAACATAAGAGAAATCTTTAGAAAAGAAGGGCGCGAAATGTTTAAACACTTCAAAATCTTGTATAACAACAAAACAAAGAAGATGGACTCGAGTTTTGAATACAATAGTTTACTTTCTGGAACTGATTTAACTCCCCATGACATTGAAGCAAATTGGATTAAAACAATAAAATAAAAACGTTTGCCAATAATTAGAATAATTAGGGCTTAGTACGCTTCGCAAAGCCAAAAATTAAGCCCTAGTTGAACAATGGCGTTGAAGCCATGAAATGCAAACTTGTAGGTGATAATTAGGATGGACTTTTCGATTACTCGGAAGGTCTTTTTTTATGGATATTGTTTTTTCTTTTCTCCGTTTTTATTATCAAAAGTAGAATTATCAAGTATATTTAAAAGTAAATTATTGTCTTAAGACCAGTAATGAATTATATATTTAACATGAAATCTTATATTAACGGAATTTTTGTATTCATTTTTTTGATTGGTATAGTATTAGGTTTAGCTATTGATAAAGGGTTAATTGGAGTTCAATACCTCATTTATGCTCAGACTCTTTCAATCATAGGGAGTGCTTTCTCTGTATTGTATATGATAAGGTTCCACATTTTTAAAAATGGTTTTCCCAAAAGAAAAGTTTTAAGTAATGTATATTATTATTCGAATGCTACATTGGTAATAAATAAATTAGTTTTGGGGATGTTTATATCTGTTGCTATAGTATTACAAGTACATGATACCTTAATTCAAATCGCTATTTTACTTATTTCAATAGTAGGAGTTATAAGCAATTTAATAGAACAATATTTCAATAAATATCATGTCAAAATTGAGGCAAATACATTATTCATTCATGATGAAAAAGATATTGAGATCGTATTAGAAGATATTTCATCTATTAATTTTAATAAATTAAGCAAGGAATTTGTCATTCTGAATGAAAAAGGGAAAGAGTTAACAACAGTTTTCCTTGAAACAATTAATAAAGGTCAAAGGGAAAAGTTTAAAAACGATTTGCTTCAATTTTTTAATCAAAAAAATATTAATATTACACTACTAAATAACTAGTACTTTTTAAACACTAAACTACAAACATGAAAATTTTAAAATCCATATTTGGAAATGTCTTTAATACTTCTTCAGAACCAAAGTTACTTATTGAAAGTAAGTCTCCAATTTGCCCTCTTATAGCAACTGTTGAACAAGATGATAGAGTAGCTTACTTGTATCTTTGGTATCCTGAGCAGTCTAATAAAGAGATGATCCCATGTTGGATTAGAAACCTGAAAGAAGCTCCCGTCAATGAAGATCAAAAATCTTTAAAGAATGGACAAGCGCCTATGATGACAAAAGAGTTTTGTCGTAATCCTGAGGGAGGGACAGCTTTAAAAGGAAAAGATCTTAGAGTAGTGTGGTTGGAAGAAGGAGACGGAGTTGCGTTGTTGGAAAATGAGAAATTAATAGCTGTGATTCCTTGTTGGGGAGGAACAGGTGGTTTTTATGGATATTCAAATGAAGCGATTGGCCGAGGTGAATTTGCTTGGGAATTAGGGGTGCAAAATATAATGCACAAAAGAGTACGAAAAGCAGATGAATTTTGGTCAAGTTGGGAACATGAACCGAATCCTTTTCAGGTTAATCAACCACTTATCATAAAGAAATACGAAGCTTATTTTGGCTCATCTGAAAGATACTTTGCCTTAAATACAGAAGAGGAAATACCAAAAGGATTATACGTGTTAGAAGGAGCTGAAAAATTGGTTTTTGCCACTGTAGGAGTATCTCTTATACCTCAACCAAAAGTTGAAATGTATCATGAAAATGTAAATGATTTCAATAGAATCGAACTGGGGTTAATGATGAATACTAATCCGAAATTAAAAACACAAACTATTGCTAATCAGATCAGTGGAGTGGTGAGTATTCCATCAACACATTGTACCTTTTTAGGAGAAGGGCATACTATTAATTTAAATTTTGGAAATGGAGTACCTTTTACTGTAGCTGTAGTAACGCAAAAGTTATCATGCCTTCCTAAAGTTGAGTTAGAAGATTATCGAACATCAAAAGTGAATTTCTTTTGGTTAATTCCTATCACTACAAAAGAGAGAGACTTTGCGATGGAAAATAAAAGTGATCTATTAATAGAAAAATTACAGTCTATTGGTGATGTAATCTACTCAATGGATAGGGATGAAGTTGTATAACTAATATTTTAATAAGAAGTACTTATCTTTCTAATAATCATAGTTTTGGCAAAAATGAAATGATGTGATATATTTATATGCACTTATCAATTAAATCATCTATAATGCAACGATATATCTATTTATTAGCTCTCTTTACATTTTGTTTTACTACATTAATTTCAAATGCACAAGACAAATCATTTGATCCTAAAACAATTGAAATTGAAACTTTTAATGATCAATCCTTTACAAATAAATCTACTTTTCTAGCAGAAGATGGGAATACTTACAAGATAAAAAATACAGAAATTTCTAAGGGTTTATATGTCAAAAAAGAAGAGCGTTGGGTAAGACATGGCGTTTGGTATGGTTTAACAGAAAATAGAATTTCTAGAAAGGACTTTTATGATTACGGTAAACGAGATGGATTGTGTGAAAGTTATCATGCAAATGGAGAAATATTATTCCAGTATACGTATATCAATGGTTTAAAAGAGGGGAAAACTTATCAGTTTAGAGATGATGGTACAATGGTAAGTGAAGCCCCTTATTTAGAGGGTAAAATAGAAGGACAAAAAATTGAATACAGAAGAGATGGCTCTATTTCGTTTCGAAAAAATTATGTCAATGGTAGATTACAAGGAGAATACTTACAGTACAATACAAAAGGTGAAATAGTAGGTAGAAGTCAATATGATCAAGGGATTAAGGTCGGTCAAACAGAATGGGTAAATTAATTAAAACTAAATGAGATGTATTAAAATAGATTCAAATCATTGGGAGTCCTTCTTTCTGTAATAATTCTTGTTTACAGTTATGAAATAATTAATGCTAGAATGCAAACTAAAGAAATAGTTGAGGATGCCTTAAACTCGGATTGAATGCTATTAAAGTTAGAGGATTTTTTCTGAACTTCAGTTAGATGCTTTATTGAAAGTACAGGATGCTAACTTTTACAATCATCATGGCGTCGATTTTATTACCCCTGGGACTGGTATTACTACAATTAGTCAAGGGCTTGTCATGATTTATTATTTCGATAATTTTCAACCAGATATTCAAAAACTTAAATAAACTTTGACTGTTTAAATAATATATTTAATTTGGTTAGGTAAAAACTAATAAACGTTTTTTTCAAATTTTTAATCAACTATCAACTCCTCCAAAAAATTACGATAATGTAACTAAACAATTTTATCCTTTACAATTAACAAGAGATAATGTCGAATAAAAAAATTAAACTGCATACTTCTAATTGATGACGATGATGCAACAAACTTCTTGCATAAGCTTATCATAGAAAGTGTGGACTGCACTCATAAATGCATCACTGCGGAAAATGGAATAGCAGCTTTAGATGCCTTGACAAAAGAAACAGGAGAAGGTTTTTTGTGTCCTGAATTAATATTTTTAGATATAAATATGCCCAAAATGAATGGATGGGAATTTTTAGAAGAATATAAAAAATTGGACCCAAAATATCACGGAAAAAGCATTCTTGTAATGTTGACAACCTCCATGAATCCAGAGGATCGGAAAAAAGCAGAAGATTCAGAATTCATCAATGGATTTATCTCAAAACCACTTTCAAAAGATTCTATAAAAAAAGTAATTGAAGAACATTTTTCAATGGCTTAATGAAATGCTTCAAATTGGCTGAGTCCTAATTTGAAGCATTTTTTATGTACCATTGAATACAATTTCTAAAAAAATGAGTAGATTGGTTAAAATTTGACTGATTTACTGATGCATCTTAAAAACTTTACTTCTGCAGAAACTTTTATGCTACTCAATCCTATAAAATCTCGATGGGAGGAACTATTACAATATGCATTACTGGATTTAATCCATAAAGAAATTATAGATCTTCAGCAGGAATGGACAGTTTCTGGTGGAAGAAAGCAATCAGAGGTGTTTTTGACTTACGTTATAAGAGGGAATCAATTCAACTATTTTCATAAAAATCTACATCAATATTTATTAGTTGAACCTTTTAAAAATGAGGATGTAAAAGTAGAACTTAGAAGACTTATTCGAAAGAGAATATTGGATAATACTTCTGAAGGGCAGGGTTTTAAAGAAAATTTAGTTTATGAAGATTTAAAAGAGACTTATTTTTCAACTTCATTTGGTTTGAAGACCATTAATCTTTATTTCTTAAATAAAAAGGGAAGACAATTAAGGAGGCAATTTAGAGATGAAGTAGCTGATACGGAACATTTATTTAAAACTTTCACAAGTAACGATTCCTATTTAGTTTGTCAAAAAATAAGAAACCTAGGGTCAAACGTCTTTTTATTGAAAAACTTTACTAGGTCTTTTGTGGAAAAATTGAAAAATCATTTTGATGAAACTTCATATATCGTTCACCCTAACTCGATGATTAAGGTATCTGAACTTTCTTTTCATGAATATTTTGATTTGCTAGAAAAGTATATTTCCTCAGCTGAAATCATAATTTCTAAATTCAATAGCCCCTCATTTTTTGCAATCTACACCAATAAACCGAAAGAAAAACAAACGTCTTCAATGTTAGACAGCTTTGATACATATAGTACGGGAAGTGATTTTGGTGGAGATAGTGGAGACGCAAGTGGAGACTTTTAATTGTTGAAACTTTGAATATAAAAATATATTTGTAATTTGTATTATATAAATTCAAACTACACTTATGCTCGGAATTCTTGTTGCTATTGCTATTTCTTGGGGAATTATCTATTTCTACAATAAAAAATCAATTTTTAAAATTTGGACTAATCCTCCACAATTCCAATTAAAAAACTTTGCCATAGGCTTTATTGTTACCTCTTTTCTATGTTTTGGACTTCAAGTGTTTGAGACTTCATTAAAGTCAATCAAATGGGTGGTCAATCAAAATTTAGAAGTTTATGATGTATACCAAATGTTCTATTTTGATATACGTTCAGTGGTTACAGAAGAGCTAATTTTTAGAGGAGTATTATTGTATTTGCTGATTGATAAAATTGGTAGTAAGAAGAGTATCATTATTTCATCTATAGCTTTTGGTGTTTATCACTGGTTCTCTTATGGTTTACTTGGAAATATTGTTCCTATGGTTGTGATTTTTATAGCGACTGGATTAATGGGTTATGCCCTCGCTTTATCATATGCACGAACAAACTCTATTATGATGCCAATCGGATTACACTTGGGTTGGAACTTTACTTTAAATACAATTTTCTCAAAAGGACCATTGGGGAATGGAGTTTTTATGGAAGCCTATCATGATGTAGTTTCTGATTGGTTTTCATTAATTGGATTATGGTTACCACCGATTATTTTGATTTATATTATTCATAGATTACTAAATGATAAAGAAGGAATCAAATTGTATCATGATGCAAAAAGTAAAGTCAATAAACATTCATTCTAACAAATAAAAAAAAGACATTCACCACGAAGATGAATGTCTCTCTTACTCTATAAAGTAACCTTTCTAGGGTCATTATTCTTTGAAATCCATTTAACGAAATTGTAAAGCTTCATGAACTCTTCGTCTTTTTCAAACAACGGATTATTTTCCAATTGTTGTAATATCTTCAGGGGATTTCTTTCTGAATAATTAAAATCTGTTTGGATATCATTGTTTACATTCGTAAACTCTTTTATTCCTTTTTCAAGAATCTTCGCTTCCGATTCATTACGAATTAAGTTGTTCTCAAAAATGGTTTGGGTAGGGTATGTTTTACCCCAATCTTGAAATTCTACCACATGATTTTCCATTTCGGGAATTTCCTTATTTGGAATAATGACTATGTTGTGATGAATGGAAGTATTCTTTACAGGACCAGTAATATGAAAAGTAGGAGCAAAGTACCTCTTGTTATGTGCCTTGTAAGGACGAATACCGTCATTGATACTCAAATTATACTTGACAACTGTATTTTCTGTACCTTTATTCATTGGCTGTCCTAAACTGAAACCATTGTTGCAAATCAGAATAAAACCACCCCAGTTATCAAAACTAAGATTGTATTGGAAAGTAGTATTTGTACAATTGAAATCTGAATCATATCCTTGTCCATCCCATTTTGCGCGATGATCACTTACGCTATTGAATTGAACCAAAGTGTTGTCACTACTCCAAGGCCAAATACCTGCGGCTGCATCACCAACCGGCATTGAATCAACTCCTTTACGGATTACATTATACTCAATCAAAGCTCCATCACAACCTAAAGCTACAATACCGTCACCAGGTATATTTTCAATTAAATTTCCTCGGATAACTACTTCCAAACTAGGATACCATGCTGTTCTTTTGATATTACCTTTTGAATTAATAGCATTACGTTCACAGTGATGCATATAGTTATTCAAAATCTGTAAATCAATGAAACGAGTTTTTACTTCATCACCTTGATTTTGCCAAAGAATTGCAGATCCTCCACCTTTTTTCTTTTCCAAAAGACCATTGACATTAAAGATTTCTAACCCTTCAAGAACGATATGATGACAATCTCCGAAGTTTTCAGCCCTAACAACTACGCCTCTTCTTCTTGCCTTTGATTGTTTACCTTTATTGGTGATTTTAAGATTTCTAACTTCCCAATATTCTACATTGTAAAGGTATAACGTGGATTCTTTTTGCCCATTACCATTTAATTGAGGAAGATCTCCTTTGCCGTATTTATCAATTTTGATGACTGCTTTTTCAGTGCCAGAACCTTTGGGCATTAATTGTCCACCAAAAGAGGATCCTGCTGCAAATAAGATTTCATCCCCAGGTTGAAAAGTTTGTTGATTCACTTTCCAAAGCGTTTTCCATGGGTGTTTTTTAGAAGTACCCGAATTCTTGTCATTTCCACTTTTTGCATCAACATAATACGTTGTGGCAAAAGTGAAATGAGCTAAAAAGAGCACTAATGTTGTTAATAATCCAAGTTTACTTTTACAAATCATTTCTAAAGTTCATTAGTAGGTTTATTCCAAACGATGGTTTTCATTTTCGCTTCGAATTCATCCATTAACTTCTTATATTTTTTATTAGAAGCAAGGTTATTCCATTCGTCTGGATCTTTTTTCAAATCATACAGATAACGCGTGCCATCTTCAGCCAGAGTAAAGCGATATTGGTCTGTTACGACACCATAATTACCTTTTGCACAAGTAAACGTAATATCATTCCATTCTGGATTTTTCTGTGTTAATAATGGTAAAAGGCTATTACCATGTAATGTAATGTTCTTTGGTGTTTCAATACCAGCGATTTCTAAAAGAGTAGGGTAGATATCAATATTCTGAACAATATGATCTACTTTTTTACCTATTGAAGAGTGAGGCATTTTGATGATCATTGGAGATCTTAATGCAACATGATATCCTGTATTTTTTCTCCATTTTCCATGATCTGTCAAATGATACCCATGATCACCCCAAACGATAATCATTGTATTTTCATATAATCCTTCATCTTTCAACGCTTGAATTACTTTACCCATTTGAGCATCAGCATAAGTCGTACTCGCCATATAACCACGGATTAATCGCTGTGCTGTTTCACCATCAACACCTTCATTCCAGATTTCACTTCCTGGTCTTCCTTGATAAAGTTCTTTTGATAAATCACGGTCTGCATCTTTAGGAACATAGGCTAATTTACCTGCGTCTTCCGGATACATATCAAAGTACTTTTTAGGAGCTACCCAAGGCATATGAGGACGAGCAAATCCACAAGAAATCATAAAAGGTTTAGATTTATCACGATCTGTTTTTATAAATTTAATGACGTGTTCAGCAGTTTTTCCATCATTCAAAATATTATCAGGACCATCCACTGAAGCATACATCAATGAACCAGGACCTGAACCTTTTTCATGGTAAATCTTGATTTGATCTTCACGACCGCCAATCTCTACGATTTTCTTTTCGATGGCAGGACCACCATCATGATATTTTCCTTTCCAATATTTTCCAAGAACATCCCATGCCGTTTGTTCTTTGTTAGGGACATTGCCATGATACAACTTACCACTCACTCCAGTCCAATACCCATTTTCTCTTAATACTCTAGCCCAAGTATCTTGCATTTTAATTTTATGAGAAAATTCATTACCCTTTCCTTGTAAAGTTCTTTTCCCATCAAAGCGTATACCCGTCATCAAGGCAGCACGTGAAGGATGACATAAAGGATAATTGACATAAGCCCTATTAAATTGTACTGCTTGATCCGACAGAGCATCGATGTTTGGCGTGATAGGTTCAGGTTCGCCATAACTACCGATTTGAGGTCTAAGATCATCAAAAGCGATAAATAGTATGTTTGGTTTTTCTTTTTGTGCCCACATTTGTAAAGGCAACACAAGTAATGTTAGATAGAATAGTCCACGTCTCATATTGTTTAGATTTAAGTAGTAATAATGATTATTTCATTGTCTCTTAATAGAGACTAAATTCATTTCATTAATCAATAAAGTATTTGTACATTTTTTTCGAATTCAATGTAGTAGGATTTTGTGCACAAAATTGACAAAAATTATGCAAAGAGTGATAAAAATGATAATTAGAAGACTTGTGCTACATTTTTTTCTTTTGAATCCAATTACACTTTTAGTGCTAATTTAGCGGTCTACAGATGACTTTTTTAGTGTGCTAAATCCATGAAATTAAGGTTATCTTTCCCATTTTTTCTATCTTTATGTATAGAGCAAACTTAAGTTTCACCAATAGAATTACATGAAAGAACAATATATTAATGATGGGAATATCATAATTGCAATTTTTTTGGCTTTAGTTGTACCATTAGCTTTGGGTTTTGCATTGTTTTATTTTTTAGAAAACATGGTCATTGCCTCGATCTTAGGCTTATTAAGTTTTTTTATAGCATTATTTTTTGCGGTTCTATTTATCAATAAAGATGGTAAAAAAATTATTTTTGAAATAAAAGATAGATGCATTTTTTATTACGGAAAAAGAGTAGTGAGATTTGAGGATATCAAAAAAATGGATAGAGATTATTCTGTTACTGCTTACAGTGGTTCTTTTAACAGGTCAAAACGTTTTTTAATCATCCAGAAAAAAAGTGGTTATCAAGTTAGATTAAATTTATCCTCAACTTCAGTAGACATTCCTTCTTTAATCAAGAAGATTAATAGAGAAATTAAAAAGATGGAAGTAGAAAAGAATACCTAATGATGTATCCTTGTTAAACCTAAATGCCTTCAAAAAACGATTCTGTAAATAAATTATTTTAGGGTGATAATCCCTTCAAAAAACAACCTTATTTCTTTAAAATTGCCCCTCAACTTCTTTTGAAAAACTTCTTCTTAACCCCTCTAACCTATTAAAAAGCCCATTTTAATAGCATAATCTTTTAAAAAACTGACAGAATCTTATCAAATTTTATTTTCGCTATTAAAAACTATATTTGCGAAGCCTAATTATGATTCACTAATGTAAATTGAGACTAGATTTATTTTTCAAGATAAATTGAAATGAAATAAGGATTAAACAAACTATACAATGAAGAAGATATTATTATTTACTCTACCGTTTGTATTACTCTTTTTTGCCTATAAAACAGAGGATACTAAAAAAAGAAAATCAAAGAAACCAAATGTGATTGTAATCCTAGCAGACGATTTAGGATATCAAGATGTAGGGTTTAATGGGTCAAAAGAAATACCTACACCTAACATTGATCGTGTAGCTAATGAAGGCGTGAAGTTTACAAATGGATATGTGACATATGCTGTATGCGGACCTTCAAGAGCTGGATTAATTACGGGTAGATACCAAGACCGATTTGGTTCGGGTAGAAACCCACTTTGGGCACCCAATGATATTGATCAAGGACTTTCGTTAGAAGAAGAAACGATGGCCGATGTTTTAGGGAGAGAAGGGTATAAAAGTATCGCTTTAGGTAAGTGGCATTTAGGAGCACATGAGGCATTAAGACCTTTGAAAAGAGGTTTTGATGAGTTTTATGGTTTCTTGACAGGTGGACATAGATACTTCCCTGAAGAGTGGGTCTTAAATGATATTTCTGAGATCAAACAACATAATGATGCTTATAAAACAAAGTTATTGCACAACAATACACGTGTGGACGAAAAAGAATATTTAACAGATGGATTGTCTCGTGAAGCAGCTCGCTTTGTAGAAGAAAATGCAGATGAGCCTTTCTTCATGTATTTAGCATATAATGCACCTCACGCTCCATTGCAAGCAACACCAAAATATTTAGATCGTTTTTCTCATATGGAAGATGGCAAACATAAGACGTACTGTGCAATGGTTTCAGCTGTTGATGATGGTGTTGGTCTAGTCTTGGATAAATTAGATGAAATGAAAATCGCTGATAATACGATTGTTGTTTTCCTTTCTGATAATGGCGGTCCATTAAAAATTACAGCCAATAACTCTCCACTAAGAGCTGGTAAAGGTTCACTTTATGAAGGTGGTATTCGTGTTCCATTTGCGATGAGATGGCCTGAAAAAATCAAAGCAGGTACTGTTTATGAGAGACCAGTCATCTCAATGGATATTATGGGTACAGCCGTAGAATATGCTAAAGCTACTCCTAATAAACCATTAGATGGTGTTAATATTATTCCATTTATCAATGGTGAAAAAACAGGAGACCCTCACCAATCATTACGATGGAGAAGCTTTGATAAGAAAGCTTACACAGTTCGTATGGGTGATCAAAAAATGATTTACTTATTTAACCAAAAAAGTAAAAAAGGACGTCAGGAATTCTACAATGTCAATGAAGATATGTCAGAAGCTTCAAATCTTAACCTTCCAAAAGAAGAAAAGGAAAAGCTTCAAAAAGAATATGACGCTTGGGTAGAACAAATGATTAATCCAAAGTACTTAGGTTTAAAACATGACAAGAAATATTCAAAACTTCATCCTGATCGTTTTAACGTTCTAGCTTACTAAATCAATAAAAATGAACTATTCAAAATTAATTTTAGCAGGTTTTCTTTCTTTAGTATGTCAATTTTCATGGGCACAGAAAGAACAACCTAATATCATCTGGATCATGTTGGAAGACGTGAGTTTGGATACAGAAAGCTATGGTATGAAAGGAGTGAAAACACCAAATATGAATGCCTTAGCGGAAGAAGGAACACAATATTATAATTGTTTTGGTACTGCTTCTATTTGTTCAACGAATAGAAGTGCGATGATCATTGGTACGCATCAACGTAAGACCAATACAATGCATCACAGATCGAATAGAAATATTGATCTAGCGGATCCATACAAGCCCTTTACGTATTGGATGAAAGAGGCTGGGTATACTACTATTCTTGGTCACCATGGAGTAAAGCAAAAAGGAAAGAAGACAGATTTTAACTTTAACTATAAACCAATTGGTGATTGGGAAAAAGATAAAGGAGTTTTCGAAAAGCAATTGGTTGCTAATCCTGAAGATCAGCCATTCGTACAACAAATTACTTTGAATGTGACGCATAGAGGAGATTGGTGGGATAGAGTAAGTGCTGCTTCAAAGCACAAAGTTGATCCTAAAGATGTAGAACTTCCAGATTACTATGCAGAACATCCAGCAATTCGTGAGGATTGGGCGAAATACCTTGATATGATGGAATATGCAGATGATGAAGTTGGAATGATCGTGAAGGAATTGAAAGAAAAAGGCATGTACGAAAATACTGTCATCATCATCATTGGTGATAACGGTAGATGTAATGTACGTGGAAAAGGATATTTGTTCGATCCTGCTTTAAGAATTCCATTGATTGTGAAATGGGCAGATGGTTTTGAAAAACCAACCAATTCACAAGCGATAATCAGTAGCACTGATATCACAGCTACTATTCTTGACTTAGGTGGTGTAGATCGTCCAGAATATATGACAGGTAGATCATTTGTTGATAAGGATTTTGACCGTAAGGAAGTGTTCTCTTACAGAGGCCTTTGGGATGAAATTATGGAATCTTCATTTGCAGTTTCTGATGAGAAATTCCGTTACATCAAAAATGATTATCCAAATATTCCATATGATGCTAAACAAGCATATTTAGAGTTTTACAGACCTGCAGTACATGTGATGAGAGGTTTAAATGAGGAAGGGAAATTAAACGAGTTCCAAGCTTCATTCTTTAATACAAAACCTGTAGAAGAGTTGTATGATTTAGAAAATGATCCATTTGAAGAAAATAACCTTGCTACGAACAAAAAGTACAAAAAGGTATTAGAAAGAATGCGTGAGAAATATGAAGAATATAAGTTGACAACAACACCTTCAGATAACTATTTCGAGCAAGTTGTACCCAAATCAGTCGCTGTTTTACAATTTGTAAAAGACAATTATCCTGGCGAATATGAAAAGATGAAAAACGGTAAAGAAATCGGTTTTCATAAGTATGTTCAGGAATACAACAAGAAAGTAGAAAGTACTCAAAAGTAATTGACTACAAATTAAAAAAAGCCGATCAACCTCAGATTTTTATGAGATTGATCGGCTTTTTTATATGATCTTTACCAAGTATTTGTTGTAAGAAGAGGGCGGTTTATTTCTCAATTTGTAATACATTATAACCATCCATTACATCAACTATTGGTTTATTAAAATCAATAACACCTTGATTTTGCTCCGCTTTTTCCTCCATATCGACCCATACATCATATTCAAAACTTTCTAAAATCCTTTTTATTCGACTACGGTAGTCTTTATTGATATCCTCTTTTAAATCTTTGTATTTACTGGATTGATTGCCATTTTGATAAAAATTTTCTTTTAATAAAGTATATTTTTCAATTAGAGCTCGTTTCCAAATACCTTGTTTTTCTCCAGAAATTATAAATCGTTTATACATTTGTTGCATCATAAATTGATTTGTAATATTAATAGAGAATGTTTCTAACTCATCATCTATGTTGGTAAATGAATAGGTCAACCAATCTACTTTCTCTGGATTATCAATAATTGTTTTTTCAGTTTTGTAATTAATGAATTTCTTTCCTTTTCTTTCAGCTACCACATGCACATTTCCTAATTCAGAAGGGGCGTAGAAAACTGAAATTCCTTTATGTGCTTCACCAATATAATTACCGTTGCAATAAATTGAACTAGGTTCATTCATGATGGCAATAATCTCAATTTGATCTTCTGCATCTTCTTCATAATACTTGTTTTTTCTTTTGATCGTGATATTTGTAGTATTCAAATACTGAGACGTATAAGCTTTGTAGGAAGTCATGACCATCTCTTTGTGGATTGAAAAATCACCTGTCATCCATTTATTCTTATAGAGCTCCAAAAGTAATCCAAATGAATAGCCGTGATGAAGTTCAGGAGACATGTGTGAACCTTCCCCGTAATTGTTCCAAGATTGTACATCAATTAAATCCACATCATTTTGAATGGCCATTTCAAGACCTTTCCTAAATGTAGAGGTTAATTTGGTATTGTGTACCTTACAATAAGTCTCTTCTAATTTTGTAGTTTTAGTAATCTGTGCTTTATGGCTTAGTTTCTTATTATTAGATTTCAAATACAATTGTGTATTTACATATTCAGGTGTCACTACTTGGAATATCGGGCGTTTCCTCTTTTTACAGACTTCTCTTAAGGCAGAAGATTCTTCCATTCTCACAGCAGAATATTGGGTCTGTGTAATGACAGGGAAATGATTAAGAAGTATATTATTGTATTGTCTGTTATTCGGATATCTAGACTCATAAACAACAGAAAAATTAGTGCCTACTTCTACTTTTATTTTTTCAAAAGTTGCTTTGATATCTTGTAAAATACCTTTTTGAGAAATCACAGAACTTGCTCCCTTGATTCCTTTTTCAGTAAATATTTTATCGGTAACATAACAGGTACTTTTTGTAAATAAAACGATTTGATCAGATGAATTTCTAACCCATTTAGGAGAGTATGTAGTTTCCTTTAATAATAAGTTTAAGTTCTTGACAGTTCGATCAAATAACTCGTCTTGCGTTAGTTTGCCATTTTGTCTTTTGAAATCAATTAACAATGCAAATTTAAAATCCAAATCTCTGTCTTCTGCTACTTTTATATACTCTGAGATTACGCTAACTAGTTTATTGACATATTCTAAGTTGGCATTAATAAAAATAGGAAACTTAAAGCCATCGATACCCATCTTTTTAGCCATTAAAATTTCATAGGCAAGTGCGTCATCAAGCTCCATAGGATTGGTCATATTTGCAACAATTGGTGAATACGTTCTGTATTTTCCAACATGTTGAACGCCTTCTAGGTAATCTTCGTAACGCATTCCTTTCAAAAAGGCAATATTCTTACTGAAGTTCATCAACGGCGTGTTTAAAGCTAAAACCATTTTCTTTTCAAAATAGGGCTTTGAATCTTGAGCACTACTGAAGGAAGCACTGATTAATAGGATTAAGCTTGAAAAAATAAAAGTATATTTCATAATAAAATCATTTCAATGTCTACAAAAGTTGTGTAGTGGGTATTTCTGATAATTTAATTTCATTAAACTTTTGAACTTAGATGAAATTAATAGAATATAATTTTTAAGAAGTATAATTTGTGTTATAAATAAAAGGTTTTATGTTAAATGAAAAAGGCCCATCTTAAGATTAAGACAGGCCTTATAAATCGAATTTCAAAAAACGATTTACTTTAGAATTAATTCTTGTGTTTTATTGTAACTTCCTCTCTTCGCAACAAACTCTTCCATTAGTTGTTTGACCAATTCAGGATTTGATTCTGCTAGATCATTCTGTTGACTAGGATCTTCTTTCAAATTATATAATTGAACTTTTTTGCTGTTCCCTAACTCAATATTTACTTTTTTATTCAAAACGGCTCCTTTGTAAGCAGGAATTAAAACATAGTCACCCTTACGGTATAAAGTTCTAGTTGTTGCTTCCAAGATGATTGACTCTCTGCCTGTTTCACTTTCTCCTAACAATGCAGACAACACATCTTCAGAATCTGCAGTTCTTTCTTCTGAACCTACTAATGCAGCAAGAGAATTAAATAAATCAATTTGACTTACTAAAGCATTTGATTTTCCACTCTGGATTTTTCCTTTCCAGTAAGTAATAAATGGTACGTGAGCACCTGCGTCATATAAAGAATATTTACCACCTCTAAGACCACCGCTTGGATGATGATCTCCTAACAACTCAACTGCTTGATCATAATAACCATCATTTAGTACAGGTCCATTATCAGAAGAGAAAATGATCAATGTATTGTCTTCGATGCCTTCTTCTCTGATAGATTTCATTAATTCACCTATACACCAATCGGCTTCTACGATAACGTCACCTCTAGGCCCCATTCCTGATTTACCAACAAAACGTGGATGTGGTGTTCTAGGAACGTGCGGTTGTTGCATTGTATACGTTAAGAAGAAAGGTTTATCTTCTTTTGCTTTTTCAGCAATGTATGATTTTACTTTTGTCAAGAAGTGATCAGCCATATCAATATCACTCCAAATTGCTGAAGCACCACCTTTCATGTAGCCAATTCTAGGTACACCATTAATCACGGCTTGATTGTGACCATGATGCCATTTCATTTCTACTAATTCAGGGTTATCTTTTGCATTCGGTACATCTTTGAATTTCTTCTTGTAGTTGATTTCAATTGGATCATTTTTATCTAAATTCACCACATCACCATTTTCAATATATACCGTTGGGACTCTATCTTGCGTAGCAGCTAAAATATAAGAGTGATCAAAACCAACTTCATTTGGCCCCGGTGAGATGTGCTCATTCCAATTTTTATCGGCAGCACCTAATCCTAAATGCCATTTACCAATAATCGCTGTATTATAGCCAGCAGAACGAAGCATCTTTGGAACTGTTGCTTGTTTTGTGTCAATAATAAGTGGAGCTGTACCAGGTAAAATCTTTAAATTATTTCTCCAAGGATACATACCCGTTAATGCAGCATATCTTGAAGGAGTACAAGTTGCTGAAGATGCATACCCATTTGAAAAGTTAACCCCATTATTCGCTAGGAAATCAATATTTGGCGTTGCTAATCCTTGCGCACCATTTGCTCCAAAATCACCATATCCAAGGTCATCTAAATAGACAAATATGATATTAGGTTTTGAAACTTTAGCCGTTTCATTTGTTTGTGCTGTTTGCTTTTGACAACTCCAAACACTTAAGGCAAGGAGTAGTAGACTTGATAACTTTAATAGCTTCATTTCATCTAAGACTTTTAATCTGTAAAATTTATAATCCAAAACTGTTCAATTCTTAATAAAGAGATGATCAATATCCTACCGATAACTATTATTATTCTTCAATTGTAAAATATTTTAATTTCAATGATGTTTGATGATCACTGATTTCTTTCATTACAGTACTTTGGGTCATCAGATTTTATTTTCCATATCGTGAAAAGATTACCTTTTTAGTATAGAATTGACATAAATGTGTACATAAATGATAAATAATAGACTTTTAACTTAAAAGTGTATCTGTGTACTAATAAAAGAGTGAATCATTCTACTTTTACATTAAAGGGAACAAATACTTTAGAATAATCTCTTCTACATATGATGTGTGACTATTAGGTATACCCGGACAAACAACATAATTATCAAAAAGAAATGAAAAGAATATTAGTAAATGTACTCCTCTTATTTCTTTGTATTCAAATAAGTAAAGCGAAAGGAATTAGAGAAAAGAAATCTATTAATTTAGATTGGAAATTTACCTTGACAAACCCTGGAAATGCTTCAGCAAAATCGTTTGATGATGCGAATTGGCGAACGCTTAATTTGCCGCATGATTGGAGTATTGAAGGTGAATTTAAAGAAAGTAATCCTTCTGGAACTTCAGGTGCTTTTCTACCTGGAGGAATAGGTTGGTATAGAAAAGAATTACAAATAGAATCTTTAAATAATTCAACTTTATATTCCATCCAATTTGATGGAGTTTATATGAATAGTGAAGTTTGGATTAATGGAGAATACTTAGGTTTACATGTAAATGGATACTTAGGTTTTGAATATGATCTGACACCTTATCTCAAAGAGGGAAAGAATACAATAGCTGTAAAAGTTGATCATTCAAAATTACCTAGTGGAAGGTGGTATACAGGATCTGGTATTTATAGAAATGTGTGGTTAAATACAAAAAATAAACTCCACATTGACCGTCACGAAACGTTTATAACAACACCAAAAGTCAGTGCTTCAGAAGCATCTGTTCATATAGTAGGAGCGGTATCTAATACATTAAAAAAGACACAAAAAGTTACGGTCGACTTTAAAGTATATGACCAAGAAAATAAATTGGTGAAAGAAAAACAGCTATCTCTAAAAGTTTCAAACCAAGAAAAATTGTCAGCTGATTTTATTATTGAACAACCGAATCTTTGGTCTCCAAATTCGCCTTCTTTGTACCGGTTGGAAACGATTGTTTCATCAAATAAGAAAGTAATTGATCAAACTTCCACTACTTTTGGTATCCGAAAATTAGATTGGAAACCCAATGAAGGGGTCTTTTTAAATGATGAGCCCATTTTAATCAAAGGATTAAGTAATCATCAAGATGCTGGTCCTGTTGGCATTGCAGTTCCTGAGCAGGTTTTATACCGTCGCCTGAAGATGTTGAAAGAAATGGGGTGCAATGCTTTGCGTACGGCACATCATCCTTTTGCCCCTGAGTTTTATGCCATGTGTGACTCTATGGGTTTTATGGTTATGGATGAAGCTTTTGATGGTTGGTGGACTGCTAAGGCGAAATATGATTATGGTTTGTATTTCGATCAATATTGGCAAAAGGATATTGAGACTTTTATTAAAAGAGACCGTAATCACCCTTCGATTGTAATTTGGAGTGTAGGTAATGAGGTAAAAGGCTACAACAATGAACAACAGGAGAAATTAGTCGCAGAATTAAAAAAATGGGATAATTCAAGGCCTGTAACACAAGGTAGAGGCTATAAAGGTACACACATTGATATTGCTGGTTTTAATGGACATGGTGAGTTTAGAAATGTATTGGAAAAATATCATAAAGAGCATCCTGAGAAATTAATCATTGGAACTGAAATAACACATACTTTACAAACACGTGGTATTTACAGAACCCAAACTTGGTACCGTACAAAAGACAATCCTGCCCCTTGGGAAAAGCCTGAGCAATTCAAAAAAATGGAGGCCAAGGTGTATAAAATAAAAGACTTATCAGAAGAAGAAGTTTTTACAGATATCTCTCCAAAATATCAATCTTCTTATGACAATTCTATCGTTAGGGTTGGTGTTAGAGATGATTGGAATAGAGTAGAAGAATATTCATATTATGTGGGGAATTTTCGTTGGACGGGCTTCGATTACATCGGTGAGTCTTTCAATTGGCCCGCAAGAACAGCTAACTTTGGGATCGTAGATTTAGCAGGTTTTCCAAAAGATCATTATTATTTATACCAAAGTTTATGGAGTGAAAAGCCAATGGTACATCTTTTACCGCATTGGACACATACAGGAAAAGAAGGTGTGGAAATTCCAGTTGTGGTATATACCAATTGTGAAGAAGCAGAATTATTTTTGAATGGTAAATCTTTAGGTAAAAAGGAAATGACAAATGCTCGTCAACTTGTTTGGCAAGTCCCTTATCAAAAAGGATCGTTAGAAGTAAAAGCGTATGCTAATGGAAAAGAAATGGCTACTAAAAAAGTAACTACAGCTGAAGAAGCTTTTACTGTTTCAATTGTTACAGATAAGAAATCTATCAAAAATGATGAAATAGATCTTATTCATTGTGAAATTAATGTGACAGATAAAAATGGAAACCTTGTTCCAAATGCAGCAGATGAACTTGAATTATCTGTAAAAGGTGGAGCCAATGTCATTGGCATCGAAAATGGTGATATATTGGATATGAGTTCTTCAAAATATGATTTTAAAAGAAAAGCATTTAATGGTAAACTTTTAATGATTATCCAATCGAATGGAGAAAATAAAGAAGTAGAAATTGAAGTAAAATCAAAGCACTTAAAGACGCAAAAAATCATCATTGGCAATGATCTTTCATAGTTTTTAATTAAAAAGAAAATATATATTTGATTGATAAAATACGTTTTGATTATTTAGAGAATAATGCATCAAAACGTATTTTTTATAACTATTATGCACGGGACTACAGCAATAACTAACTTCGTCATTCTAATTGTTTTTATTTGGTTATTCACAATTATACTATTGACTTACCTAACTTTTCGTTTATTTAAAAATAAGATAACTGAAACTATTGATAGGTTAACTTTTTGTATTTTGACCTCTGTTTCTTATTCTATACTAGTGAGTTATGTAATTAAAATGATTTTTGGGAAATGCTATTAATCATTACTTCATTTCATTTTTCAATTACTTTTTTTAATTTAACAAGACAAAAGCGAACACGTACTTTAAATTTCAACAAACTCTTAAATTCAACTATTATGGGACTGGACTGGAGACCTATGAATAAACCTCACAAAGGTCAAGAAGAAGAATACCGTAAACTTTTCAAGATCTTAAGCGGTAAACAAGAACAAAAATTGGGTTTCTTCGATAAACTAAGAGGAAAGAAACTATTATCGAAAGATGAAATTCTGGATCAATTCTTATCTATGTCATCAAGTGCTTACGAAACTTTAGAAGCACCTCAAGTAGGAATAGATGATAAAGCTACTGCATGGGCGGAAGAAAAATATGAAAATCGCACGAATAAAAATCTTACGATTGAAGAATTTATCAATGAAATGAAAGGGTATTATGTAGTGGACTTAGTTCCAGAATGTGATGGTATCCCTGTTTACATTGCCTTACATGATGAAGCACATATTTTTAGAGGTAAATTTTTAAATACAGTGCAAGATGTTATTGGAGATAACTTATTAGAGAGAGCATATGAGACGAAATTAGCAGAAGAAACATTGGCGTATTCTAGCGAACTAATGTCTGTGGCTGAAAATTATGCAAGTAAGCATGATTGTATGGAGGTCAAGGAACAAAGACGACCTCCAGAAGGAAATGAAAATTCTCCAGCTTATAAAGCCCACATTATTTTTTCTGCTGCAAAATGGCTTCAATATTGGGGCAGCAGAGGGCACGGAATGGAAGCTGATTACTAAAATATTGAATACACAAATAATCTAAATGGGTTGTTTGTGTATTTTCTTTTTAATTGACTAGACTACTTACTTATGATTTTTAAACATTCAATATTAATCTCCTTAATTTTGATTGGAGCGTGTTCAAAACCAAAAGACAAAATGGAGACTTCAAAAGAAGCAACTATACCATTACCGAAAGAGCAAATTGATCTTGAAAATATAAGCATTAATAATACGCATTTTGGAACAATCACACTTTCACATCTCAATGGAATAAACCTCCGTAAAAGGGTCAATGATCAATTTCCAGAATGTTTGGTTGAAGTGAACAACGGTGTCCAAGATGGTCCTGCTTTCAAATATTTTACATTGATATATGATAAAGAACCTATTGCTAATTTTAATATGTCAGGAGCTGATTCCCTTATTTTTGATCATTTATATATTGAAAGTAAGAGAGTTATAGATAAATACAATGTAAGAGTAGGGAGCAAGATAGATTCTCTAATGGCTAAGAACATTAATATACATTTATACGCAGACGCGCATTATAATATCTTTGCGAATTACCCCAATTCAAAAGTAAATTATTTACTTGAGGGTGATTTTAAGATGCTCAATGATTCTATGTTTACAGCAAAAGATTACTCCATAGAAAAATGGCAAGTAAAGGGAATGAAAGTGCACGCTTTACTATGGAGAAAGTAGGGAAGACAGAGATTATCCCTTTATCTTTTGTTCTATTTCGTCACCTTCTTCTGTATAGTATTTTATAAAATCAATTTTCTTACCTTCTTTATAACTGACAGAACTTTTAATATTACCGTTAGGGTAATAGGTATTTAATTCGCCATTCAATATTCCATTGATCAGTTGTACCTTATTTTTCATGTTACCATTAGAATAATATTCTATGATATCACCATTGTAAAGAGCTGGAATGGATTGTTTCTCATGATCAGTACAAAAATCATCGGGATTGCTCTTAATATAGGCTTCAAGCTTTTTGAAGACAGATGAAGAAGCCTTTAAATATTCAATTCTAAGTTCATTCAAAGCAATATCTTTATAGGCTTGATCTTCAAAATTCATTGCCTTTTTTGCATCATTAAAAGTTGACATTAAAACGTCTCCTTCAATTTTTTGAAGAATACGAAAATATTGAGTTTCCTCAATTGAATTAAAACCTCTATTGTATAAATGATCAAATCCTAGTGCTCTAATAGTATTATCAACATTCATAAATAATAATAGAACTTTTTGTCCTTCAGTTCTTTTATAATTAAAAGGAGGTTTGTGATCATTTTTTTTTCGTAAACGATTAATTTTCTGACCTCTATTTACCATTACTTCCGTCAGACTGAAAATTGTATTGATAAACATATATTGCTCTTGAGCATAGAATTCAAAAGAACTCATTTTAGGGAAAATATCAATAGAATCATTCTTATCAGTCGTCAAATTTTTTAATGGAAAATCTTTTTCAATTTCATCAAAAGTGAATAAAGAATTCGAAGGAATTAAATTATAGTTTTGATAAACCATATTGGCTACAGAGAATAAAAAAATGCCTGTGAGGATTAAAAGTGCATATTTTATTATTTCAATATTTTCGAATTTGTCAGACATGAATAGAAGTTGCTTATTAGTATTTTTTCAATGAACAATATATTTTTTATACCAAGATAAAGCAAATATTTGGACTAGATAGCATCAGCACATATGTTATTTTAAATAGCACAAATGTTTAAAATGTTCATTTTTACACTTATTAAGCCATAATAATATAGAACTTCCCCTTATTAGTACTAATTATTTCCTCTTTTCTAAAGCACATTTGTTTATAGGTAGATTCTTTTGATTTCATAATCAGAAGTGTTTAAAAATGCCTTATGAAATGAAAGTTTAATCAGAATAACAACGCATCGTTTAGAGTTACTTCCATCGTGATTTTAGTTGGGTAAAAACAATAGTTATCCAGCTAGAATTGATCCTACAAAAAAACAATGCACACATTCTACACATTGCTAATTCAGATTTTTTAGACTTTACAGAATACTGAATGCTATAAACAGATTTGTATGAAAAGAACGAATACTTTTAAAGGAATTTTTCTCTTGAGTATACTTTTAATTTCAAGTATTGCTACTCAAGCGCAAATGAAAAATATTGATGCCAAAGGTCTTTCTGATAATTTGGTCGGCTACTTCAGTTTTGACGATCCTGGAAGTGGTATTCAATGTGATTATGGAACAGGTGCTGGAAATACAGGGACGCTAGTAGGAGATGCTACTTTTACAAATTCTGTAACCAAATATTCTGGAAGTGCGTTAGAAATTGATCCTTCTATGGGTGATGCGTATGCTACTTTTGATTTGAATAATAGTCAACCTTTTCGAATGGAAGGAGCAAGTGCGATTACAATTGCCATGTGGGTACAACCTCATCAACTCGGTGAACAGTATATTGTAGCTGCTACGCAAAGTAATGGTAATGATTCTTATAGAGTGGAGATTACATCAGAAAATCTTTTCAAAACACATATTGAAACAAGAAATACTGAAGGTGCAATGGAATATTCTAATGGTAATGCACAATCTTTAAATCATAAACTAGGAGAGGATGTCAACTTAAATGAGTGGATTCATGTGGCAGCCGTTTATAGTACAGAAGATGGTAAGGCTAGAATTTTTATCAATGGTGTGCAAAGTGGAGAATACACAAATACTGATTATAACTTAGTTACATTTACAACTCGCCTTTTAAATATTGGAGCCGATTTCGCAACGGGTATTTCACCAAACGTGCAGCGACAATTTGATGGTATTGTAGATGAATTATATTTCTTTGATAGAGCACTTGATGTCACTGAGATTAATACTTTAAAAGATATTGCTGAACCTCTTGAAGATGCTCCGACATATTCTGCTACTTTTGACCTTGATTATGATGGATTGATGCATACTGAAACGGCTATTAATTATAATGATTACATGATTACGATTCCAACAGTTGAAAGAGAAGGTTATACGTTGGATGGATGGTATACTGCAGTGAATGGTGGTGGTAGTAAGTTGACGAGTTCAGAAGTTCAGGTGTTAGGTGATATGACATATTACGCAAATTGGATTGCAGATACCTATACAGTTACCTTAAATAAAGAGGCTGGGTCGGAAATGGAGTCTTTTCAGATTACAGATTTACCAAAAACAATAGCCGTTGATACAAAAGGAGGAAGTACATTTGTAGGATGGTTTTCAGATAATCATCAAGAAGAAGTATTAATTGACAATCAAATCACAGCAGTAGGTGATATTACACTTTGGTCTGTATTTACATCTAATCCAACCTATTATACCGTTACTCTTGAAAGTGAAGGAGAGGTTTTTGGAAAAAGGATCGCAACAGAAGAAACAAATTACACCGTTCCACTTCCGGTAGTTCCCAACCGTGAAGATAATTATCGATTTGCCGGATGGTACACTGCACAAAATGGTGGAGGAGAAGAAGTGACGTCATACTCTACTATCTCAGCTGATGTAACATTGTATGCAGACTGGTCAGAAATGGTGAATACTGATGAAAATACATTAGATATCGATGGCTTATCTGACAACTTAATTGCTTACTTTAGTTTTGATGCTCATGGCGATGGAGATGTAGTAAGTACAGATGGAGTGGCAACAGGAGTAGTTGGTACTTTTAGTGGAGCAGGAGCTAAATTGACCTCTTCAGATCAAGTACATACTACAAGTGCTTTAGAAATTGATAATGCATATGTGAGCTTTGATATGGACAACAGTGCTGATATCAGAATGGAAGGTGCTTCGGCAATGTCATTGGCCGTTTGGGTGAAGCCACATCAACTAGGCGAGCAACATATTTTAGCCTTAACATCGGATTTTGGTGGAGATTCTTACCGCTTAGAAATAGGAACAAACAATCGTTTTAAAGCCTTTATCTCTACTTATGAAAATGGTGCTTTGCCTGAATATTCAAATGGTAATGCTCAATCTTTAGCACATGAATTAGGGAACGAAGTAAATCTTAATGAATGGATTCATGTTGCTTATGTATATAACAGTGCTTTAGGGAAAACGATCATTTATGTTAATGGTGAATTCAGTGGTGAATATGTTAATACAGATTATAAATTGGTGACATTCAATGATAAAAAGTTAAGCATTGGAGCCAATTATGCTGCAAGTAGAACACCTGATGCGGTTCAAAAACAATACGATGGTCTGGTGGATGAATTATACTTTTTTGATAGAGCATTAAGTATCGATGAAATAAATACATTAAAGGATTTAGGAAATCCAACAGAAGCGTTAACAGAATTTATTGCTGTTTTTGATCCAAGTAATGGGGAGGAAGCAGACACATTAAAAACTACAGTATTAGATAATTACGAAGTAGATCCAACATCAATTTCTGATCCTTCAAGAGAAGCTTATGTATTTTCAGGATGGTATACAGGAAGAAATGGTACAGGTGTACAATTTGATCATAATTCAACAGCTACCCTTACTGAAGATGTCGTGTTATACGCTTATTGGACCCCATATGTCTATACCATTACATTAAATAAAGATAGTGGAGAAGAAACTGAAACTTTTGTGATTTCAGATCTACCAAGACAAGTTTCAGAGGATACAAAAGGTGGTGCTAATTTCACAGGTTGGTTTAAAGATGAATTCTTTGACGAAGTCTTAGTTAATAGTGAAATTACTGAAATTGGAGACATTGAATTATGGGCAGATTTCTCTACAGATCCTACATTCTATACAGTTACACTTATGGATAATGGAACACTAAATGGAGAAAGAATTGCTAAAGCAGAAAATGAATTCAAAGCTTCATTACCAAATCTTTCTACTAGAGATGATAACACACGTTTTGCAGGTTGGTATACGGGAGCAAATGGAACGGGTGATAAAGTAGATGCTTATACTGTAATTACTGCAGATGTCACTTTGTATTCTCATTTTACAGCTATGGAAGCTTCTGACGAAATAGTGTTAGATATTGATGCTTTATCAGACAATTTGGTAGGTTATTTTAGTTTTGATACCAATGCTGATGGAGATGTAGTGGTAGATAAAGGAACAGCAGCAGGAAATACGGGAGATTTTGTTGGTGCAGGGGCAACACTTAATACTGCAGATTTCCAATATTCGACAAGTGCATTAGAGTTAGACAATGCCTATGTTGGTTTTGATTTAGATAATAGTGAAGAATTTAGAATGGAAGGCGCGTCAGCAATTTCTTTCGCATGTTGGATCAAACCTCATTCTTCAGCAAATTCATATATTTTCGCTACAACGGATGATGATGGAAATGATTCTTATAGTTTGGAAATAAAAGATGGATTTATCAAGACAATTATCAATACTTATGATCCATCTGGACCTGATTTCAAAAATGGTAATACACAATCTACATTACATCAATTTGGAGATGAAATTAATGTCAATGAGTGGATTCATGTCGCTGTAGTGTACAATAGTGCAGATGCAACTACGTACATGTATATTAATGGTACCTTGAGTGGAAGCTACTCAACATTCAACTATAATCTTGTCACTTTTAATACTCGTAAATTAAATATTGGTGCAGATGTATTTCAAACGCCGACACCTACAGTACAAGGAACTTATGATGGTTTGATAGATGAATTATATTTCTTTGATCGTGTACTTTCAGAAACAGAAATTCAAACACTTAAAGATTTAAACAATCCAATTGAGCCATTAAGAGAATTTATCGCAGTTTTTGATCATGGAGATGGAGAAACTTTTGATACTTTAAGAACAACGCAGTTATCAAATTATGAAGTGGATCCTACTGGAATTGTTGATCCTTCAAAAGAGGCTTATACTTTCCAAGGTTGGTATACAGGAAGAAACGGTACAGGTGACGAATTCAGTACAGATGCTTTAGTGACGATTATGGATGATGTGGTTTTATATCCTTATTATACTTTGGTGCCTTATACGCTGACATTGAATAAAGATGCAGGCCAAGAAACAGAGATGTTTTACATTACTGATTTAGATAAAACCATTGCTGATGATATAAAAGGAGGAGAAAATTTTACAGGTTGGTTTACGGATGAAAATCGTATTGAATTACTTTTAGAAAGTAAAATTACTACAATTGGTGATCAAGAAATATGGTCTGGTTTTTCAACGGATGCTAATTTTTATACCGTAAAATTGTATAATGAAGGAGAACTTTATGGAGGAAGAGTAGCAACATTAGAAAATGAATATAAAATAACATTGCCAGATTTACCTACAAGAGAGGACAATTATCGTTTTGCAGGTTGGTATACAGAAGACAATGGAGAAGGAACTAGAATCACTGACTTTTCTGATATTAGCTCAAACGCAAGAATCAAAGCAGTGGCTGCAATGGAAGAAATTCTATATGCATATTGGGAACCAATGCTTTCGGATGAATATGTACAATTAAATGTTGATGGGTTATCTGATAACCTAATTGGTTACTTTAGTTTTGATTCAACGAGTACAGTGGCCAATGATATGGGTACTGCTGAAGGAACAGAAGGAACAATCAATGGTGCTGTAGCAATGAATACTGCAGATCAAAAATACACTAGTCAAGCCCTAGATTTTAGTGGAGGATATATAGATTTTGATTTAGCAAGTAGTGAACTTTACAGAATGGAAGGAGCTTCAGCACTAACAATTGCAATGTGGGTGCAACCTCATAAAACAGGGCAACAGTATTTATTCAATACCATATCATCTTCTGGTGGTGAAGGTATTCGTTTAGAAATCGGTTCTGATAATCGTTTTAGAACAACAATATCAACTGGTTCTTCCCCAACTTTTGCAACAGCATCAGCCTTTTCATCTAATCATCAACTTGGTTCAGATCTGAATCTGAATGAATGGGTACATGTAGCTGCTGTTTATGACAAAGACAATACAAATGTGACTATTTATGTCAATGGGGTAATAAGTGGATCTTTTGTGAACAATACCTATGATGTCGTTGCATTTAGTGATAGGAAATTAAAATTAGGAGCACATGTTGTGGAAAATGATGGTACGCCAATCAAAAATTTCTTTGATGGTTTGATGGATGAACTTTACGTTTACGACCGTGCATTGACAGCTACTGAGATACAAAATTTAAGAGATCTAAGTAATCCAACAGAAGGTTTATTGGAATATATAGCCGTATTTAATCATCGTGATGGGTTAAATGCAGATACACTCAGGACTACTATATTAGATAATTATGCTATTAACTCAACGGTAATTTCTGATCCAATTTTAGCAGATCATGATTTCAAAGGTTGGTATTCGCAAACCAATGGAGAAGGAACGGAATACACTTTGAATGCTTTTGATTTACTCAATGATGATGTGATTTATTATGCGAATTGGGAAGATGTCTCAGCAGGCCCTGCACTTCCTGTAGAATTAATCAATTTCTCTGGTGAAATTAATAATGAGGAAGTGTTGTTGAAGTGGTCTACTGCATGGGAATTGAATAATGATAAGTTTGTGATTCAAAGGTCAAATAATCAAAGAGATTGGAATGTTTTAGCTGAAGTAGATGGTCACGGAAATACAGACTTCACTATTCATTATGATTTTGTAGATCGAACCTATACTACGGGAGTGAATTATTATAGACTGAAACAAATTGATTTTGATGGATCATACAGTTATTCAGATATTATTGAAATACTTAATGATGAGGGTAAAGATCTTCAATTAATTACCTATCCTAATCCATTCCAAGATCATATTAAGGTGTATAGTTCTGAAGAAATCGACTTAACAGGTCTCAAAGTATTTACAACGCAGGGACAACCTATTCAATTCAATGTTGAAATGTTAAATCCACATGAGGTAGAAATTAAAACAGCTACTTGGTCAACAGGAGTTTATATTGTGAAGTACAAAGAGACTTATTCAAGAATACTTAAAAAATAATTATCTACCCTTCTTCAATTCACTTTGGAGAAGGGTATTTTTATAATTGTACTAAATGAAGTTGTAGCTCTTCATCAAAATTTTCTCTAGATATAGTATGTAAACCTTCTTTATAACGAATACCAAGATAGTTAGCAGTTTCTCGGAAAGGATGCCAAAAATGCTCTCCTAAATGATTGCCATAGGAAGTAGTTATGACTGACATTTCTTTACCTCTTAGTTGTCTTCCTAACTCTTTTTCAATAGTGATTACATCTGTCAATCGATCAAAAAACACCTTCATAATTCCACTCATTGCATACCAATAGACTGGTGTGACAAACAAAATAAACTCATATTCCTTAATTATTTTTTCCATTAGTGGAATAAAATCATCGTTTCTATTTTCATGTTTGTAATCATAATAACTGATGTTATAATCATTGAGATCAATGATGTCAAATGAAGTCAATGCTATGATTTTGTCTGTTAAATTCTTTGTTTCTCCATCATTTCGTGAGCTTCCGGAGATAATGATTGTTTTCATAAAGTTTGAATAAATTAATTTTTATTTTTACAATTGAATTACATTTTATAATTTACATTCAAGATATGAAATAGAGACATAAAAGTTTCTAAAATCAAACTAATAACTAAACCATTTACTTCAATCATTTTACAAAATGAAGCAACTTAATTTTTTATTTATTTCTTTATTGATTGGCTTATTAGCATTTCAAAGTTGTGAAATAAAAGAAAATCCATTTACATTTGATTTTAATTATTTAGAGTTCAAAGAATACAATTATAATCTAGTTCCTGAAGCTCCTATGACGTTTCATGTGATTGAAAACTTTGATACTTTTAACGAATTATTTTCTGCAACTAGTGAGTTATCTGAATCAGAATTATTACTAAACAGTGACTTCAATAATAATATTGCTGTTACAATCACTCAATTATTTTACGGTTGTAATTATAGTAATATCGTTATGAGGTTAGATGAAGTAGAATTAATAGATGATACTATTAAAGTGTATTATACTAGTACTTATAAAAATGAAGAAGGGGAAGATGATTGTACAGTACTTTCCACTAAAAATATTATATTCTTGACAAATAAAGTCAATTTTTCATCTATTGAGTTGATAGAAAATGGAGAATTAGTAAAAATAATAGAGCAGTAATAATACCAATGGAAAACAAACTTAGATTAAAAAATATATCAATCATGAAACTATTAAAAACAACAATCCTATTTTTTGTAGTATTACTCACCTTATCTGTAACTTCTTGTGAAGAAAACGAAGTTACCGTAGCATGTAATGTTGATAATCCTGTTGAAGAATTAGATTGGTTAAGAGAGATGATAGAAGAATCCAAGGATAATACAGATCTCTATTTTGTAATGGCAGATTATAACGGTATAACAGTGTTTTATGCCGACGGGTGTCATCCAGCAACGTCTTATGTTTTGAGGATAAGAAATTGTGAAGGTGAAATAATTGGTGATTTTTCTGATCTTAGAGAAGGTATGTCCAATTTCGAAATCATTTGGAAGCACCCTTTTTCAAATTGTAAAAAAGATTTTTAGTAAACTCAATTATCTAAAACAGTTTATAAAGCCATTAGAATGAATATATGAGTATTCTATTGGAGAAATATCGAAATGAAATCTATACTTATTATGTAATTTATTGTAATACTACTGTAGTGCATGTAATTATTTTGGTACAGTGTGGAAGGTGAGTAATTAGATTATTTCAAAGATCTATCTAATTTTGAACTACTTTGGAAATATCCTGAATCAGTTTGTAATATAAATTTATAGATTACTTTTAGTAAGATTTTTCTTTATTTTTAATAAATAGACGATTGTATTAAATGAATTATTTTATTTAATACAATCGTTTTTATTTTGAAGATAATGATCAAAAAGTTGAATTTTTATTTAGGAGCATATTATTTACTAAAACTTAAAGCTTTAGAGTTTGGTGATTATAAAGGTAAAAAAGTCTTTTCGGCTTGTTGTACTATAAATACATCTTACTTTGATGCATGGTCACTTTCATGGACTGAAGATGGCATTTATGAGCTTGAAACCCCCAAAAGAGAATTTTCTATTTCGGAAGATCAAATTAAAAATATTCAACATTGGTGTGATGAAAAGTTTAATGAAAAAATTCTCGGATGGGTAAATACATTCAATAATCTTCAATCTGTATATGAATATAAGAATCTCTTTTTTAATACATCAGATAATACAGAAATCCTAGGTGTTTATTTCAGTGAAGAAGATATAGAAAAAGTTACGAAATATCTTTCTCCTGGATCTGATGAAGAAGGTGAAGTTGGGATGTTGGTTAATCTTAATGAAAAAGTAGTTGAGGATAAAAATAAGGGTTTATTTATTGGTTATGACTTGATTGGAATGAATAAAAGTGGTGACTATGAATCTATTCATTGTTTTGGTATCCTTAAAGAATTAGTAGAGAAATTTGATTTGGAAATTAATGAAAAAGGGCTCATTTCTACCATTCAAAATAAAAATGAACTAATGACTTATGCCAACTCTACAGAAAGTGGTCTGCCAACTGTACCTTGGTTTTTAGTGAAAATAAGGCACTTTTCATCGAGCAATTAATTAATAAATAGTGGTTTTTCATCAATTTTGTTATGAAAATTTAAAAATTGTATAACTGAAATAAAATTACTACTTTTCAATTGTCTATTAAATATGTTAATCATCAAGCTGGAATAAAATCTTGATATTTTTATTATTATCTACTAAATCTAACAACCATGAAATATACTAAAATTCTTCTTATTACTATACTATTAATATTGACTAAGACCGATGTTTTATTTAGCCAAAATACGTCTGCTGCATTCAATGAATGTATCGTATCTATCCAGTCAACTGAAAATGAATTAGTACGTTTTAATCATGCGATGAAGTACTTTTCAAAGGAAAATTCTACTTCTAATCAATTACAAACAACTTTTCAATATTTAAATAGTGATCATAAAAAGTATGAACTTGGCGTAGTGGCTTATCCTAATATTAATGATAAAGAAGACTTTTTTATTGTTTATGATGCTTTTTCAAAATTTTCATGGGCTATTAAACTATATCATACGACACAAGGAAAATCAAACACATTAGTAGATGAAAATTGTAAAGTAGATAATACTAAATTCGCGAATATTAAAAAAAGTATTGAAGGTCAAACTTTTTCGAAAGACAAAATGAAGATGGCTCAAAATTTTGTGAAACATAATTGCTTTACCATTGAACAAATGATGGATATTGTAAAAATGTTTAATATGGACAGTGAAAAATTAACCCTCATAAAGTATATGTATAATTTTTCGTCTGAAAAAAATAGGTTTTTTGAGTTCAGGTCAATTCTCACTTTTAGTAGTACAAAAGGTGAATTAGACCAATATTTATCCACTATAAATTAAAAAGTATTTTTCTGTGTTTTATAACGATAAAAGTATAATTTTAAATAGTATACAACTTAAAATATAAATAATAATGGAACTTCTAAAAGCTGCTGATGAGTGGATAAAAGATGAAATGTCATCTGCTCTTGTTTTTATTTTGATAGGTATTATATTTCTTATTGGGACAGTATTTTTTTGGCATTACGGCAAAACAGAAGTTGCAAAAGCTTTTATTATTCCTATGCTCATCGCAGGACTACTTTTGTTGATGGCAGGGGTTGGTTTTTATTTTAGTAATACTAAACTGTTAAACTCATATGAACATTCTTATGCCACAAATGCCCTCGAATTTATTGATTCTGAACTAGTAAGGACAGAAAAAACAATATCTTCTTATCAAAATGTAGCTTTAAAAGTATTTCCAGGCATTATCATTTTAGCATCTTTATTAATAATTTTCTTTAAAGCACCGACAATAAGAGCAATAAGCATCACTGCGATCGCTTTTTTAGTTACTCTAATGCTGATGGATATGAATGCTTTAAGTAGAATCGAAAAGTATCATGCGGTTTTAGAAGAAGCAAAAAAGCAAATATAAATTGACTTAAAAACGAAACGCCTCATATACGAATGCAAATTTTAAAAAAGATCCTTCAAATCGTTTTTATCTCATCATTATCTAAAAAATGTTTCTTCTCCTGTTCTTATTTTTCATGGAGATCATGATGAAATTATACCCTATGAATCATCTATAAATCTTGCTAAATTATTCAAAAAAGGAGATAAATTATTCACTTTGAAATGGCAGAGTCACAATGGAATGACATACAATTCTGACTATTTAGTAGAGTTGAAATCTTATTTAGATGGCTATAAAATCTAAAAATCATCTAAAAGCGATTATGAGAGGTCACAGAACTAAAATCATCTATTCTCAATAATGATGTTAAAAATATTAGGGAAAATACAGTGCTACAATAATCAAAATAAACCTATTGATTACTTTTTTTATAAAAATACATCTTTACAATGTTGTTAATGTTCAAATTAAAAAAGATAAAATATGATTCTAGAAGTAGCATTACTACATGTAAAAAAGGGTTATGAAAGGGATTTTGAACAAGACTTTCACAGAGCAAGCCAATATATCAGTAGTATAGAAGGGTATAAAGGGCATTCTTTAAGAAAATGTGTGGAACAAGAAGGAAAATATATACTTCTTGTTGATTGGGTTGATATCGATTCACATGAGATCAATTTTAGAAAATCTCCTCAGTATTTGGAGTGGAAAGCATTGTTACATGCTTATTATGATCCTTTTCCAATTGTAGAACATTATGAAACCATTTACGAAAATATAAATCAATAAAGTAATACACTAAAAGAAGTAGGAAAACTCATAGAAATTGATCAACTTGAATCAGTTTATGATAATCTAAACTATCTCAGATTTATTAGTTAGATGAATCTGATTTACTGATTAGTGTCAAAAAAGGGTGCTTGGTTTGATGGAGAAACAATTTAATTTGGAATGATAACATACCATTTTGGAAAGGATACGAAAAATATCAAAACTCAAAAGTGTATTCTTATTAGTTTGAAGTCTTATGAAAAAGATGAAAGTTTAGGCACCTTAAATCTTGTTGGAAAAGATCTTAATTTCATTATGGATAGGTATCCAAATTTATCAATAATAAAAGATGAGGTAGAATTAGTAACCAAAAAGTTTAAAGTTAATTTTAGAATAGATACTCAATCTAGAAAAATAAAAAGTTATAGTTTACTTCGACACAATTAATTTATTATCTTAGAAACAGACAAACAAAATAAAAGATAGAAATAGCTAAAAATTCAATCAAAATTTGACACACCCGCTGACAGCAGATTACATTTACGTAAATTGAAATGAAACAGGTAAAAGATATAAACATTAAATCACCTATAATTCCAAATCAAGGAATTGGTGAAATAAAATTAGGGATGAATTCTTTCTATTTAAGAGATATTTATGGTGCAAGTTTTAAAAATCACCAAAATGCTTATTCAATAGATTTTGATAAAAATCAATGGAGTTCTGAGTTATCGAAACCATTTTTTGGAAACTTAAACTTATCTTTTAGTGATTTCTTGACGGTAACAATAAATTTATATAATGGCAGCGTATCTCATTTGAGGGTTAAAAATTCTTACAAAGGAAAAGTGGATGGAATTGTGGGTATTGGTGACAAAATGAGAGATTACTATCAGTTAAATACAAAAGCATTTTGTGAATTTGAAGACGGGATTTTCTTTTATTGGATTGAAAAAGACTTTGGACTTTCCTTTTTTATTGGAGAAAACCTAGAAGATTTTCCAAATGATTCTCTTTTTGAAGAGTACTTGGATAAGCCAATATTGGAGATTGAAATTTTTGATGATAAACAAAGAATTAGTATTGGTGAAGATTTGCCTGAGAATTGGAAAAATAAGTAAGCATATTTCTATGAATAAATTCAATAATATCCATTACCTTTTAATGTTAATTAGAAAATATTGTAACACTTATTCTTAGTGTTCAGAATATAAATGAAATAGAATTAAAATAGAAAATGAAACGTTTTTTCATTGCTTTACTTCTGATACCATAGCTGTAAATCCATTTAAATTAGAAATCTGTAAATAGTTATTTAATCTCATCCATATTTTATATATTGTTTCTGCAGTTTTGAATTATTTTATTCTAAACATTCACTTTTTCTTGTTACTTATCTCTTTACTTTTGGATGAAATTATTACTACTTTTTTTTCTGTTAACTTTCTATTTTACAAATTTTACTTTACTTCATGCACAAAATAAGAGCGATGAGACTTTAAGTTTTTATAATTTGACAAATTCTGATGGTTTGTCTTATAGTTTTGTTACCTCTATTGCTCAAGACAAGGAAAAACGAATGTGGTTTGGAACAATAAAAGGCTTGAATCTTTATGACGGAAGTTCTATTAAACGTTTTTACCATGATGAAAAAAGTAGTTCTATACCTCACAATAATATCACAGTCTTGCACTATGCAGATAATCAACAGTTATTTATTGGAACAGAAAATGGTTTGTGTTATTATAGAGATAGCTTGGAGGATTTTAAATCTATTTTTTATAATGGTAGTCCTTTGCCTTTTGTCAAATCTATAACTGCTTTTACAGAAAATCAACTTTTAATTAATACTATAGAGGGTGTGTTTCTATTAACTACGGAAGCACCTATTTTCTCATTGAAGAAACTATCCAATTCAAAGGATTTTTTAGGAATACAAGTGGGAATGTATCATCATTTATGGGGCTTTACAGCAAAAAAAGTGATGTATATGACTCCTGAAATGCAGGTTCTTGATTCACTTTTTATTCAAGAAAAAATAAGCACAAGTCCTATTGTTTTAACATCTCAATTTATTGATAGCAAAGGTGATGTTTGGATTGGAACGAAAAATCATGGTCTTTATAAGTTTGAACGCCAAACTCATCAATTCCAATGTATATACAAAGGGAATCAGCAACTCGGAAATGAGTTGAAATATATTCGAAGTCTTGGAGAAGACCACCTCCAACGTCTTTGGATAGGAACAGAAAATGGTTTATTTATTTACAGTAAAGAAGATAATACTTTTACACATTTTACTCAGGATTTTGATGATTCTAAAAAATCCATCAATGATAACGCAATCTATAGTATTTTTAAGGGAAAAGAAGAAATGATGTGGTTGGGGACTTATTTTGGGGGAGTTAATAACACATCTCTTCATCGAAAAGACTTTCAAAATATCATTCCAGATGGTGGAAAAGTATCATTAAAAGGCAAAGCAGTAAGTCAAGTAATAGAAGATACCAAGAATAATCTATGGTTTGGGACAGAAGATAAAGGTATTTCTATCTACTCTCAAAAGGATAAAAAGTTTTCATATTTAACTAAAAAAGAAGGATTAAGTGGAAATAATGTACATGCTTTGTTAGAAGATGTTCATGGGAATATTTGGGTGGGAACTTACTTAGATGGGTTAAATAAAATTGATAATGAGACTAAGTCTATCCAAATTTTCAAAAAGGAATTGGAAGAGAATTCAATTTCAAATAACAGTGTGTATGCTTTATTTCAAGCTACAAGCAGTAAGATTTATATTGGAACATTAGATGGAGTGGATGTTTATGATGAAAAGACGAATACTTTTCTTCCTTTTAAATATGACATTTTTAAAGGGAAACATATAGATGATATCATAGAAGATAAACAAGGAAATATTTGGTTCTCTTCATACCGTTCAGGCGTATTTCAATATATAAAAAATAAGGATTCAGTGAGTGTTCATCATTCCTCAAATGCTCCTTTTACCTCAGATTCTTTTATTAGTTCATATATTGATACTAAAAATAGACTTTGGTTTGGTACTAGAAGTGGGGGATTAGTACAATATGAGAGTCATAAAAAGAATTTTAAAATATATAACTCTAAAGCACTGAAAGATAATGATGTATATGGAATTCTAGAAGATGATAAGGGCTATTTGTGGTTAAGTACTAACCGAGGAATAGCAAAATTCAATCCTCTATCAGGAGAGGTTATTATGAATTATACTACAGATCATGGATTGTTGGCCAATCAATATAATTTCAAATCTTATTATAAAGGAAAAGAGGGAAAGCTTTTCTTTGGATCGGTGAAGGGTTTGACATTTTTTGATCCATCACAATTATTTAAAAAATCTTTCAAAACGATACCTATTTTTACAGATTTTATATTGAATGAAGAAATAAATACCAACAACAAACCTGAAATTCCTAAAAATATAAACTACTCTAAAAGGATAGAATTACCATTTAATTACAATTCGTTTTCAATCTATTTTAATCTACCCACTTACCATTCTATTATTAATTCGATATATCAATACAAATTAGAAGGATTTGATCAAGAATGGAAAAATACGACTTCTCTTTCTAGTAAAGTAAATTATACAAACCTTGATCCTGGTAAATATACTTTTCATGTTCGCTATTCATATGATGGAAGAAAAGTGAATTTTGAGGAAAAGAAAATTGAAATAGAGATCTTAAAACACCCTTTAACTTCACCACTAGCGTATAGTTTTTATGCTTTATTTTTTACGCTAATGTTTTATGGAATTGGTAAAAAACTAGAAGAAGATCGCAAAGAAAAAACACGATCTAAAATTGCAATAATCGAAGAAAAGAAAAAACAAGAATTGGATGAGCATAAGATGAACTTTTTCACCAATATATCTCATGAGTTTAAAACTCCACTAACAATAATTTTAGCTGTTATTGAAGAGATATTTATGGTAGAAAATAAGTTGTCTCTACAATTGAAAAAACCTTTTCAAACAATCAATAGAAATGCTGTAAGACTTAAGTTTTTAATTGCTCAATTAATGGAATTTAGACAAATTGAATCAGATCATGCACCCATAAATTTATCGCAATTTGATTTCATTGAAAAACTGAATAGCATTTATACATCATTTCAAATACTTTTTGACAAAAAGCAGCTTCGTTATCATTTTGAAGTAAACGAGAAGCATTTGATGATAGTAAATGATGAAGAAAAAATAGAGAAAATCATCAGTAATGTATTGAGTAATGCCTATAAATATACTAATCTTAGAGGGGAGATTCGTATAGAATTGAATATAAAAGAAGATGCAATCATAGAAGTGAAAATCTCGAATTCAGGTCATTTACTATCAGGTGATGATATACAGAAAATTTTTGACCCATTTTTTAAAAAAGAAAATAGCATTGATAATTCGGGTATAGGAATGGCGATAGTAAAAAGTCTTACAAGTTTATTAGCAGGTAAAATAGAAGTGCTTTCAAATAAGGATATTGGGAATCAATTTATTCTTTCTTTTCCACTAAATCAATTTGACTTATCAGAAGTTAATACACAGAAAAAGACATTAAATAACACATTTACAAAAGACTTGATAGACATCTACACGGAAGATGAAATTATTGAAGAGGAGAATGAAATTAGCCGTTCTATTACAACAAATATTTTAATTGTTGAAGACAATAATGATCTTGGACACTCATTAAAAAGACATTTTAAAAAGGAATATAAAATCAGAATTGCTCACAATGGTATTGAGGCCTTAGAAATGATTCAAAAGACCATTCCTGATTTAATTATTTCGGATGTCTTAATGCCCAAAATGGGAGGAATAGAACTTTGTAAACAACTAAAACAAAATCCTGAAAGTGCACATATACCAATCATATTATTAACAGCACTATCTTCTGAAAAAGATAAAATTGAAGGCTTGAAATATGGTGCGGCTTCTTTTATGTCTAAACCGTTTAGTATTGATGAATTGAAAATGAAAGTCTCGAACCTACTAATTTCGAAAAGAAGGTTGAAGGAACATTTTAAAGATTCTGGATTGATTAATCTAAAACAATTACCTGCAAATAACAAAGAAGAAAAGTTTATAAAAAAAATACATCAACTCATTCAAGAGAATATAGAAAATGAAGGTTTTGGTGTTGAACAGTTAGCGGACAAATTACAGATGAACCGCTCAGTTCTTTATATGAAAATAAAGAATTTGACAGGTTTGACGACAATTGATTACATGAACAGTATTCGGTTAGAAAAAGCAAAGGATTTATTACTCAATACTTCTCTAACCATAACTGAAATTGCATATCAAATAGGATACAGAGATGCCAATTACTTTAGTAGAGTTTTTAAAAAATTCAATACTATTTCACCTACAAAATATAGGAAAATAGAACAAGAAGAGATGATTTAGCATCAAATATATGTTTATCTAGAAACTTCTCCTATTTTCAGTGAACTAGTACAAATGTTATTTGAATAGTACATTTGTTATAATAGTGTCATACTTACACATAATTGTGGTAATAATCCCGTTATTCTCCCTTTTAATACTAATGATTCTTCCTTTTAGTTTAGATATTTATCTATATCACAATAATTAGAAAACATAAAGGTAAATCCTGCGGATGGAAAAGTTGATTCAGCTTTTCCATCGTTTTTACCAATTCTAAATGAAATGAAAATGTACGTTTCTATACCTTAATACAACAACCTACTTTTCATTGTTGGAATAAATATAATTTAACCATAAACAATAGATAAATAACTATCAAAGGAAATGAATAAACGAAATACGTTCAAGTACATGAACATTATTTTGGGTTGTTTCTTGTTCAATTTATTGACCATCACACAACTCTTTGCTCAAGAAAATACATTAGAACAAGAAGGACTATCAGAAGGATTGCGGGGCTATTTTAGTTTTGATTCTGAAATTTGTAATTATGGAGACGGAAAGGATCTCACAGGTACATTCGTAGGGACTTCTACCATTGCTGCTCAATCAAAATATTCTTCTGGAGCCTTAAGTTTGGCTAATGGAGAAAATACAAATGGGCATATGGTTTTTGAAAATGAGAATCGATATCCATTTATATTAAATAATGAGGAAGAAATTACTGTTGCACTTTGGATTAAACCTGCAAAAGCTGATAATACACGTCAAAATGTAGTAAGAGTTGAGGGAGGAGGTGTTACCTATTTTCTTGAGATTGCTTCAGACAATAATTTCAATTCTTTTATTTCAACAGTAAATCCAGAAGTTAGTAACAATTTTGGGAATGCTTTCGCTCGATCAAGAGGGTATACTCTATCAGAGGATAAATTGAATAAATGGTACCATGTTGCTTTTACTTTTGATGGTTTGGTTACCAAAATTTACATCAATGGAGAATTAAATCGTTCAGTAAATGTCAATACGCCTGGTTTCATTACTGTACCTTGGGATCATCGAAAATTATACTTAGGTAGCCTTGATAATGGAAATGGTCAATTCAAAGGTTTAATCGATGAGCTTTACCTTTATAATAAAGCCTTAACAGCAGAAGATATTTCAACACTTATGCAATTAGAAGATCCTTTGGCTTCTACTGCACCTCCTGTTATTGATATGGGATTAAATATAGAAAATTCTACTTTATCTGATAGTTTGAGAGGTTATTTTAGTTTTGACTCAGACAGTGTAGATTTTGGAAAAGGAAGTACTATTAAGGGTGCTTTAATGGGGAATGCAACAATAACAGATCAAAGCAAATATTCACAAGGAGCACTATCATTAACTCAATCTAGTCAACAAACAGATTATTTATTTTTTGAAAATAGTACCCCTTTTATATTAGAAAATGAACCTGAAATGACCGTTGCTTTATGGGTCAATCCCTCAAAAGCAGATGGCACTCAGCAAAATATTGTGAAAGTTGAAAATGGAGGACTTACTTATATGTTAGAAATTGCAAGTGATAATAATTTCAATTCCTTTATTTCAACTGTAAATCCAGAAAATTCAGGACAATATGGAAATGCTTTCGCAAGAGTGAGTGGAAATAAATTGACAACAGAAAATTTAAATCAATGGTATCATGTAGCTTTTACCTATGATGGAGATAGTACAAGAATATACCTTAATGGGGAGTTGAATAATGCAGTAAAAGTCAATACTGAAGGGTATGTTGTAGTACCTTGGACCAATCGTAAATTATATCTAGGCAGTGAATCGAGTGAAGGGAAAAAGTTTGAAGGTCAATTGGATGAACTGTATATCTATAACCGTAGATTGTCAGATGCTGAAATACATGAATTAATGGTATTAGAAGATCCACTTGGCAATTATTCACCAACTTATAATCTAGTTTTTGACCATAATGATGGTCTTCAATCTACTATGGCTTCAGCATCTTTTGAGAATAATTATACAGTTGTATTGCCAGAGCCATCAAGGATTGGTTATGAATTTGAAGGATGGAATTCAGCTTCTGATGGTTCGGGTGAAATGATTTCAAACTCAACGGAAAATCTAAGTGGTATAAATAGTGATCAATATTATTATGCACAATGGTCTTTACTAGAATATGCTATTACTTATAATTTTTCATTGAGTGAAGTAAATGATACGGAAAATCCAGAAACTTTTACTATTGAAGATTTGCCTTATACTTTAAACCCTCCTACAAAAGAAGGACATCGATTCCGATATTGGGCCATTGATAATGATTTAAATAAAAGACTTTCGAATCAGTCTATCTCAACTTTAGGAGATATTAGTTTAACACCTGTATTTGAACCAATCGAGGAGGGAAGTCCTATGTACACCGATTATTGTGAAAGAATCTCTAGAGATATTAATGGGGTACATTATGGTTTTTTAGCAGGGAATAAAATGTATTATGTAGCGGGTGCAGGTCAGGCCGAATATGAAAATATCACTGAATTAGAGACGATTGGTTTTACACATCCAATGTTTAGAGATGGTCGTGCAAGAGGGAATGGTATTGCTAATGCTGCGGGAGGAAAAGGACATGATCAATGGGGATGGGAATTTTGGAGAAGAACAAAAGTAGCCTATGGTACAATAATTATTGATGGTCAACAGTTTCCTCATCCTTCACCTAAAAATTTGGATTGGAGACCAGATAAAATGGTAGTTACTTATGAGATAGAAGGGGTTACTATTGTGGAAGAAAAGTTTATTTCTGAAAGTGATGTATTGTCGACAATAATTACTTCTGATTATCCGATACAAGTACTATTTGAAGGAGAAAGTTATTTTGATGCAAGTTTTATTCCGACTAAAGATGGAGATCCAGCGAATACACCTCATTCTGTAAGTTGTTCTTCTACAGTAAATCATAATACAGATGAAAACACTGTAGTACTTCTTGAAAATGGTAGAGCTATGGCTAAACCAGCATGGGGACAACCTGCTGTAGAAGGCGATATGATGTACTCAGGTCTTAATTTTGTATTTTCTTCGAATAAAAAATTAAATAATTTCTCATCAGCTACTTTAGAAGAAGGAAATATTGGATACCAATTTCAGTTAGATATTCCTGCATATGAAAAAGTAGCACTTTCTCTCGCTGTTGATGAAGTAGAAGAAAATGCTGTAGATCGATTAACGTCAGATTTATCCCATATTGAAACAGTGAAAGAAGAAAAAACAGAGTGGATGAATCATCTTTTAAATGAGCAAATTCCATATTTCAGATGCTCTGATGAAGACGTGGTATCTACTTATTATTTCCTTTGGTCTCTGTATTTTATGTATTTCACTGATATCAATGAAGGATGGGAGCAATACCCTCATACACAAACAGCAGTCAATAATTTCATGGGTTTACATCTTTGGGATTCATGGGCTTTTTGTGCTGCAGGATCTTATGTAGCGGATAAATGGGCTTGGGGAAATGGTAATGCATTATCATGGAAATACATGGTGCCTTTTAAAAATGAAAACAATTATTTACCCGATAATTTTGGAACACATTGGTACTCTCCAGATACAAGGATGAATTTTGATGGTGCTGTGGGACAAATCTGGAAACAATATGATCATTCAGGTGACCAAGAATTTTTACGTCAGGTGTATTACGATTTATTACGTCCATTATATATAGATAATGACAGTAAGGCTGTTGGTGTCAATGAGGCTCAAGAGTTGGCATTGATGGCTCAACAACTAGGGGAAACGGCCGATGTAGCACATTGGAATACAATAAAAGAAAGAGAAGTAAATCAATTTGTCAACCATCATTGGCCTTGGTTGATGGGACAATATGAAACGGATAATTGGAAAAACAATTGGCACGTAGGTGAGCTTCGTAATAATGCTTTGACTACTGAAATGTCGAGAGATTATATCCATGATATTGTGATGGATACTGACGTAGGGTTTGTTTCTCCAAATGGAATTAATACAAGGTCAGCAGATTCACCTCCAAATGGAATATTTAGAGCATCGACGATAAGTTGTTGGTTAGGAATTGATGGTTTATTCCGTCAAAAAGCTGATCAAGCTGGGATGACTGTTACATTAAATCACCTTGAGGCAATGACAAGAGATTATGGTTACCCAATTGCACCTGAAGCTTGGAATGATAAAGACCAAGCATGGGGTTCAAGATATTATAATTGGGATATTGCGATAGTAATGCCACTAATAGAATGGATTGGAGGAACAAATTATTCTTTTATGGATAGTACATTTACTTATGCTCCTCACTTGCCAGATAATTGGGGTTTTGTAGAAATGAACGTACCTGTAGTTAAAGAAGGTCAGACGCACTGGGTTCATACGAAATTGGAAAAAGAACAAGTAGGTGATCATTTTTTAATGAAACATTCTGTGACAGGAAATCCATTAGACAATACTGTGATAGCACCTTATAGTGCTCAACGAAATAGAATAAATGAATCTTCTTCAGTTCCTGAGCAACTTAATGAAAATGAGGAAGCTTTTTATTTAACCACAGAAAATAATTTATCTGTAACATGGGAAGTAGGTGCAAAATTAGATACTCTTGAAACATTGGTTTGGGTAAAACCTAGAACACATGAGTTTTATCAAGAACTAGATGTGACAGTAGATAATTTACGTTTAGGAACAACCCTTCGTTATACAACTGATGGATCTATTCCTACGGAAAATTCCCTAATTTTTCCTGACACTTTAAAGATTAATGAGACGACTACCTTTACTTTCAAAGCATTTGGTTTAAATACAGAATACTCTCCATATACTGTCACATATCAAAACATTGAATTAATTGCGGATACTGAAATAACTACTTCTATTAGTAATGAATTGAATTATAAACTTTATGATTTAGATGAAAATGTAAGAAGTTTACCAGATTTTTCTGCAATGATTCTTTCAGAAAGTGGAAGTATACAAGCCAGTGATTTTGTATGGGATTTAAATTTTGAAGCTATAGGTAAAGAGGCAAGTGAACATTTTGGATTACACTTATCAGGATTGATTTATCTTGAAGCAGACAATCTTTATGAATTCTACTTGAAATCAGATGATGGTTCTATTTTACAAATTGATGGACAAGAAGTAATTTATCTAAATGGAGTAAGTGAGAAAGATCCTTGGTTTGCTGAAGGTACCATTGGTTTGGAGGCAGGCTATCATAAACTTGATATCTACTATACTCAATACACTTATCGACATAAATTGGAATTGGAGTATAGAGTATTAGGGGAATCAAATTATCAGTCTGTTACAGAAGAGATGTTTTATAAATTTGATGCGAGTGAAGAAACAATGGTGACTTTTATGGATAATGGAAGTCGTTATCATCAAGCAAAATTAGATCATAATGCACTTTTAGAAAATGATTTTCCCATTCAACCATTACATCAATTTAAGACTTTTGAAGGATGGTATACTTTGCCTAATTGTGAAGGAACGAAGGTCAGTGAAGGAAAGGAAATAACTTCTAAAACCACGCTTTATTCATGTTGGATTGAAGCTTTAGCCATCGAAAAAAGTAATGTGCCTTCTTGGATAATTTATCCTAATCCAGTCAAAGAGGAGACCTTGAAAGTGAGTTTGCCTTTAGAGTATAGGGATAAAAAAGTCTCTGTCCATATTCTAAATATGGCAGGGCAAGAACGACTCAATCAGCAAGTGTTTATAAATAATTCTCATTTGCGATTAGCAATACAGGATTTACCAAAAGGAATGTATATTCTAGTCATAAATGCTGAAGGAGTATCAGAAACAAAAGCATTGAAATTCAAGAAAGATTAGTAAATAAGACTCACAACTTTTTAAATATAAAATGGAAGTTGTGAGTCTTTTATTTTGTTGAATTGGTAAGGGTAATTTTACTCTTTATGAACATCTTTAAATTTTAGCATATCCACTAATCGCTGTTCTTTTTCATTATCGAATCCACATTTTGTTTTAAATTCTTTTGGATTTTCATAAGTTCCAAAAAGCATGTCCCACCAAACTAAATCGCCATAATTATTAGAATGCTTTTCATATTCATGATGAATACGATGCATTTCAGGTCTTTGAAAAAAATAACCAATCCATTGTGGTGTTTTTACATTTGTGTGGTAAAAAAACTCACCTAAAGCTGTGCATAAAGTATAAATTCCTCCAGCTTCAATATTTAATCCTAAGACAGTATAGACCAAAAAACTTCCAATGATTGAATTGGCAACCATTTCTAAAGGATGTTTATAAAATGAAGTGATTACTTCCAAACGTTGAGGACTATGATGAATTTGGTGAAAATGCAACCATAAAAAGTCAAATTCATGTCTCCAACGATGCCACCAATAAAATATAAAAGTAGCAATTATATAAGCTAAAATTCCTCCTAAATAGGGATTTACATACACTGAAATATGGAATAATGAATAGGAAGAAAGCCATTTTTCCCATGAAAAACCAGCTAAAACGACAACACCTAATTGTATAAAATTGACACCTAATACTCGAATAGTCCAAGTGGGTACATCTGCTAATTTCCATCCAGGATTTAATCTTTCAAGAACAAAACAACAACCCAAGACAATAAAAATAATGATAAGCATATTTCTTTGATTTTAGTGATACAAAATATCTTATCATCAAAAGTAGTCAGCTTAAAAATATGTATTGATTAACCCAAGTTAAGAAATGCATTAAATAGAAAGCCTTTTTCGAATTCTACTTAACGAAGGAGGTTGCACACCCACAAAGGAGGCTATTAAATATTGAGGAATTCTTTGTGAGAGATCTTTATACTCTTCTACAAATTTTAAATAGCGTTGTTCACTATTTTGACGATAAACATCCAAAAGTTGATTGACCATAATATCAAAACGATGTTCCATAATCAACCTTCCGAGTAAATTACCATTTTCAATTCTTTTAAAAATGTATTGTAGGTTGTCATAATTGATCATTAGTAAAGAACAATCCTCAATAGCTTCGATATTTTGATGAGAAATTATATTTCGATTAAAGCTAGAATAATCCGCAACAAATTCACCTTCTTTAGTAAACTCAAAAGTAGATTCTTCATCATTTTTTAATACAAAATATCGAACCAATCCGCTTTCCAAAAAAACTACAAATTGACACTTTTCACCTTCTCTTAATATAAAATCACCCTTCTTGATTTCTTTACGTTCAAAAAGAGATAGAATTAACTTTTCTTCTTCGGGAGTGATAGATACAAATTGATGTATGACTTCTATTATGTCTTTTTTCATAACAGTTTTACGATTAAAAATGATTCCTAAAATTAATGATAGTCTAACATACTTAAGCAGAAGTACTTGAAATATTTTCTGATATTTATCAGTTTTTGTCTTGAAATATCACAAATTTCTATTGATCGAAATCTTTCACCTTTGTATCATCAAAACAATGAATGATGAGTAATTGGAAAACAGCAAAGCGTAATGGATTCAATAGTGCAATGGGCATAGGGACACTTTGTTTCTTTAATTCTTTTTTAGGAAGTAAAGAAGTAGTCCTACTATCTGGAGCTTTTGGAGCAACTGCCGTATTACTTTTTGCAGCACAAAACAGTCCTTTAATACAAAGAAAGAACATGTATTGGGGACATATTTTATCCGCCCTTATTGGGGTAACGTGCTATAAATTATTCTTTCCAATTTCTGCAAATCTTGCAGTTACAATAGCTGTAGGAGGAGCAATTCTAGTTATGACTTATTTTGATGTATTACATCCACCGGGTGGTGCAACAGCCTACATCGCTGTACTTGGTGGAGCTAGTATTACAGATTTAGGATATCTCTACGTTTTTATCCCTGTACTTACAGGTATCCTCATCTTAGATTTAATTAATCACTTTCAAACAAAAATATAGACATGGAAATTAAGCAAAAAACTATCGATATCGTAAAAGCAACTGCTCCAGTTATTCAAGAACATGGAGTAGCCATTACTAGCCACTTTTACAAATTGATGTTTGAGCATAATCCTGAATTGAAAAATGTTTTCAATATGGCTCACCAAGCAGAAGGAACTCAACCAAAAGTTTTAGCAGGAGCAATTTTAGGGTATGCTACTTATATCGATAATTTACCCATGTTATCAGCAGCGGTTGAAAGAATTGCTCAAAAGCATTCTAGCTTAAGTATTCAGCCAGCTCAATATGCAATTGTAGGAAAACATTTAATTCAAGCTATAAAAGATGTATTAGGTGAAGCTGCAACAGAAGAAATCATCGAGGCATGGACAGATGCATACATGATTCTTGCTTCTGTATTTGTAAAAAGAGAAGGAGATATCTACCAAGAAAAAATTAATGAAGATGGTGGATGGGTTGGTTTCCGTGATTTTACAGTAGAACGTAAAGTAAAAGAGTCGGATGAAATTATATCTTTTTACTTAAAACCAATTGAAGGTAAATTACTTTCTTTCCGTCCAGGACAATATATAGCTGTACGTTTAAAAGGAGAAGGTCACGCACATGCTCATATGAGAAATTATTCGTTGAGTGATTCACCTTCAAAAGACTATTATAGAATTTCAGTTAAAAAGGAACAAGGATTGAATGGTCATCCTGATGGAATTGGTTCTAATTTTCTTCATAACCATGTTTTAGAAGGTGATGTGATAGAAGTTGGTGTTCCTTCTGGTGATTTCTTTTTAAATGAAGAATCTGAAAAAGAAGTTGTATTACTTAGCGGTGGAGTAGGTGTCACGCCAATGATGTCTATGTTAGAACATTTAATTGAATCAAAATCTGAAAGAAAGATTAAATGGATACACGCAGCCAAAAATAGTGATGTACATGCTTTCGAAAGTGAAGTAGTTCGTTTAACAGAAAAAAATCATAATTTAGAAAGTACTGTCATTTATTCTGAGCCCAATGAAGCAGATAAATCTAAACGAAATGGATTTGTCGATGCAGCTTTAATTGCAGAATTGGTAGAGAATACAAAAGAAGCAGAATTTTATTTCTGTGGTCCTAAACCATTTATGAAAGCGGTCTTAACTGCCTTGGATGTTTTAGGTGTTGAGGAAAAGAACATTCATTTTGAATTTTTCGGTCCAACTGAGGATTTACAAGCCGAAGAAGTTTAAGATTTGATATACTAATTAGGTGCAAAGAGCCGCTTCGAACTTAGGTTTGGAGTGGTTTTTTTATTATTTTAATGAATAATCATTCATTTGTTAATTAAATTAACAGTTGTTTTTTGTATCTCTCCGTTTCATCTTTATTAACAATGATTTACAAAATCGAGGCCTTTTAGGCTTTATTACTTTTTATCATTATGAAAAAATTAAACAGAGATGATATACAGATACTCAATAAACATTGTGATCTGAATACAGAAGAAATTACATTAATTCTTCAAGAAAATATTCATCCTACACCCAAAGATTGGCAATACTATTTAAAACTTATTTTTCTAAGCATAGGCATCGGATTTTTTGCTTCAGGAGTAATGTTCTTTTTTGCATACAATTGGGAAGAAATGACCAAATTTACAAAGCTGAGTATTATTCAAGGTTTAGTTTTAGTAACCGTTTTAGGATTTCAATTTTTCAAAACAAAGCCAATAGTATCTAAAATAATAAGTACAGGTTTAGCTTTTTTAATTGGAGTTATGTTTGCTGTTTTTGGTCAAATTTATCAAACTGGAGCGAATGCCTATGATTTCTTTTTGATGTGGTCGATTTCAATTACAGTAATAGTCATAGCCACTGATTTCTCAGTTTTATGGTTATTGTACATCCTTTTATTATCCACTACATTTCATTTTTACGTTTATCAAGCCGCTGAGAATTTAAATGAAATGGAAGAAGCTTTATTCCTTTTTATCTTTTACACGCTGATTTATGTTCTATCTCTATTTACAAAAAGTAGAGCGTATAAAATTCCCAATTGGTGGTTTAATGTCTTTACATTCTGCATCACAGGTTTAGGTACAAAAGTCTTTACTTTTAGTTTGTTTGACAATGGTAATCCTATTCTAAATGTATTTTTTGTGCTATTAACGTTGTCAATTTATCTAGCGGGTTTATTATTCGCTAACCAAAAAAAGAGAATTGTAGAAATTAGTTTCCTTTCATTTAGTCTTATCATCATGTTTACTGCTGTAATTATAAAGGTTGGCTCTGATGCTTTTGGGATATTTTTTATGTGCAGCATCTTCGTTATCGTAAGTGTATCTCTATTAGTTCAAAAAATTATCTCACTCCAAAAAAAGTGGAACAATGGAACAGTTTAAAAAATTAAGATTATTCATTGATCAATTGAATTTAAATCGCTCGACACCTTTTGTAGTGGATGATCATGCATTGCAATTAGAAGTAGAGAAAGATAAGTTGAGTTTGCTTGTCAAGATATTAATGTACTTCGGAGCATTGATTGCAAGTGGATTTTTTACAGGTCTGATTTTTACTATAATAAACTCAGAAGATGCATTTGGTATAATCATGCCATTAGGTATAATTTATTATGTCATTTCACTAGTGATAGATTATAACTCAAAAACACTATTTGTAACTGCATTAAGTACTTTTGGTTTTGTAATGGGTGAGTTGATGCTAACATATGGACTTTACGAAACAGTAAAAGATGAATCTATGGTTTGTTTCTTATTGATACTATTGAATACATTTAGTATAGTATTTATGAAGAATTACCTAACGATATTTTTAGCATCAATTAGTACAGGAGGATATTTATTATTTCTATTTATTTCAGTAAATGAACCTCTTGCAAGTTTATTATATATTTTATTAGGTATTGCAATAATAGCATTGTATTATTTATTTGAAAATCGATATCTATTCTTTTTCAAAAAGAATCCTCAAAAACTAAATGCGATACGTGATGGAATAATCATCTCACTTTTATTTGGCTTTGGGTTATCAGCAAATAATTTTGTTTTGAAAAGTCAAACTTATCAATGGTTTACAACGGCGATAATCTCTTTTTTATTCATCCTAAGTATAATTAAAGTATCAAAGGTCAATACAGTAAACAAGCTAATTCAATGTTTACCTGTCTTAATTATTGCTTTAAGTACTTATAATGCACCCTATATTTTAGGAAGTTTTTACTTAGTCTTTTTGGGGATTTATGGTAATCATAGAACATTACTAGGAATTGGTATACTGAGTGTTTTTGCGGGCATTATTAATTTCTATTACAACCTCGATCTTACCCTTCTCGAAAAGTCCATTACTTTGATAGGTAGTGGTATATTCTTCTTGATCATATATTGGATTATTTTTCATAAAAAATTAATAAGATGGACTTAAAAAATAAATTATTTATATCGTTAAATGTGCTGATTGTTTTCATTGGATTTAATTATTCAATCTATAGCAATGAGCAGTTATTGGAAGATGAAGAGATTGTTTATTTTGAATTGGCTCCTGTAGATCCTCGCTCTTTGATGCAAGGAGACTATATGCGATTAAATTACAGTAATTCAAGAATTAACAATGATATAATTCCTCAGAGAGGTTTTGTTGTGTTTAAAAAAGACACAAATAATGTTGCCTTAAAAGTAAGAACACAACAAAATAAAGAGCCATTATCAGAAGGAGAGTATTTGATCAGCTACACAAAAAGAAATTCTAGAAATTTGAATTTTGGAGCCGAATCTTATTTCTTCCAGGAAGGAACTGGAGATCAATATGAAGTTGCAAAATATGGAGGATTGAAAATTAATAAAGAAGGTAAATCTTTATTAATTGGACTATATGATGTAAACTTTAAAAAATTAGGAGAAAATTAAGAATTACATCTGTTCGTTGAATAAAAACGAACTTTAGTTGAATTAATTTCATAATAGATTTTGTAATGTGAATATTTGTGGTGTCAAATTTTACGTTAAGAACCTATTAAATTATACATCAGTTAAGATGAAATTCAACTTTCTTATTTTATTAACCTTACTTCCTTTCTTTGTATTTGCACAACGTCCAAATGGTGCAGGAAATAATCGAACAGGTGAAAGACCAAAAATTGGTACCGTAACTGGAAAAGTTGTGGATGCAGAAACAAAAGAAAATTTAGAGTTTGTAACTGTAGCACTTTATTCCTTAAGAGATTCTTCTTTTGTAACGGGTGCTTCCACAGATATCCAAGGTCGTTTTAAGATTTCACAAGTACCTGCAGGGAAGTTATTTGCTAGAGTAACTTTCATTGGATATAATGAATTTGATTCTCAACCTTTTGTCATTAATAAAGAGCAGAAAGAAAAGTTCTTAGGGAATATTGCACTTGAAACATCCGCAAAAAGTTTAGAAGAAGTTACAGTAACGGCTGAAAGAGATGTTATGGAGCTTGGAATAGACAGGAAAACATTCAATGTAAGCCAAGATTTAAACTCTGTGGGTGGTTCCATGACGGATGCTTTAAAAAATATACCTTCCATAGATATTGATTCCGAAGGGACATTAAGTCTAAGAGGAAGTGAAAATGTAACTATTTTTATAGATGGTAAACCTTCAAACCTTACCAGTTCTTCTGATGCAGATATTCTCGATCAAATTCCAGCAAGTTCTATTGAAAGAGTAGAAGTAATCACAAATCCATCTGCAAAATATGATCCTGAGGGTACAAGTGGAATTATCAATATTGTGTTAAAGAAAGATAGAAAAGGAGGGATTAATGGTAATGTTTCAGCGAGTGTAGGAAATAATAATAAATACAACCTTTCAGCAGGAGTAAATGCTAGAGTTAGTAAAGTAAATGTTTACGCAAATTACTCTGGTAGATATCAAGAACGATGGGTAAAAAAAGATCAACATCAAAATAATTTAGATGAATTTGGGAACGTAACAGATTATAATGATCAGATTACTTCCCGAGAGGATCAACGTTACTCTCACTTATTTAAAGGAGGAGTAGATTATGATATCAATGAGTATAATAATGTGTATTTTTCAGCAACTTATAATACTGGAGTAAGGAATAAAGATGAAGACCTTAATATTGGATATTATAAGGCTGATGGTTCTTTAATTGAACAAGTTTATAGAGTCAATGAATCAAAAACAGACGATCAAAATCAAGAATATAATTTTGGTTATAAAAAGACATTTGTAAACCCTAATCAGACGCTAGATATCTCTGGTCAATATTCGAATGGAACAAGAACGAATAATGGATTTTATCAAGAATACGATGATAATAATGGTGTAATAAATCCTGACCCATTCTTTGAACAACAGAATACAAGCCCTGAAAGAAATAAGATCTACCTAGGTCAAATTGATTATGTACAACCCATTGGGGAACACGGTACTTTAGAAACAGGATGGAAGACTACTGTGAGGGATATTCAAACTGATTTTTATTCAGAAAGTATTCAAAATGGTGGAGCTTGGATGCCTGATGATTCATTAAACAATAACTTCAATTATAATGAACAAGTACATGCACTCTATGTAATGTATCGTCATGAATTTGGTCAATGGGGTTTTCAAGGTGGTCTTAGAGCAGAGCAAGCTTATACAACCTCTGAATTAGAAGACAATGCTGTGACTGAAGGACAGATTGTTGAAAATGACTACTTTGCTGTTTATCCTACATTGCATATTGCATATAAGTTTTCGGATATGCGAGAAGCTTCTATTGGGTACAGTAGAAGAGTAAATCGTCCAAGGGGTAGAACATTAAATCCTTTCCCGGATTATTCCAATCCTCAGTCCTTAAGACAAGGTAATCCTTATCTACAACCAGAATTTATTGATGCTGTAGAAGCAACTTATCAGCATGGGTGGGATAAAGTAACATTAACGGGTAGTTTATATTATCGTTATACGCATGATGCAATACAAAGAGTACAAAGTGCACAACCGGATGGAGTGATGGTAATGACATGGGATAATGTAGACAATTCACAAAGTTATGGAGCAGAAGCTATTGCTACTTATAATATGACAGATTGGTGGAAATTTACAGGAAGTGCGAATGTTTATAATCTTTTGATTTCTGGTGATGCCGGTGATTTAGATTTATCAAATCAAGCTTGGGCAGTAACGGGAAAATTAATGTCTTCAACAACTATCCGTAAAGGATTATCACTACAGATAACCGGTAGATTAAGTTCTCAGAGAGCTACAGCTCAAGGATATATCGCTCCAATGGGAGGAGTTGATATAGCAGTTTCTCAAAAATTATTTAAGGGTAAAGGGACTTTACAAGCTAGGGTAACTGATGTATTTAATACTTATAAATTTAATGTATATAGTGAAGGTATTGGTTTCAATTCTGACATGACCTATGATTGGGAATCCAGAGTGGGCTACCTTACTTTTTCTTATCGTTTTGGTAAAACAGCTAAAGGGAATAAGAAGAAAGGAAAGGGTAGATCATCTGGAGGTGATGGTATGGATATGATGGATTAAGAAAGTAAACATTCTTTTTAATAAATGTCTTCTCATAAAAATTGGAAAGCATTTTTTTATGTCTAAAATGTAAACAGAGTTAAATAAAAAGTTCACAAACATTAAAATATTTATATAATTTACATAAAAAAGACAAATATTAACACTATCTTTACCAAGATATGTAATTTTTTTTTAATCACTACCCACTAAAAAATAAAACTTCTAATTACTGTGAAAATGTTTAACTCTCTGTATCTAAATAGATTGGTGATATTTGCCTTTCTATCTTGTCTTAGCTTAGTGACAAACGGACAGACGATTTATTATTCAAATGGAGATGGAAATTTTAATGATCTATCGACATGGGATGATAATAGTACTGGAGTTGGTACACAGCCAACTGATATCGAAAACAATTATTTTGTAATTCAATCAGGGCATACTATAACGTATGCTGCAAATGGTGATTATATCAACTCTCTAGAAATAGAAGGTGCTTTGGTCATTAATAATGGATTGAACCTTAATATTGCTAACGATTTATTCTATTACGAAGGAGCGTCTATTGACAATTCAAATGGTACAGTCACTTTCTCAAGTGATAATAATTCAATCTCAATCATAGAAGGTCGTCGATCGAATGGAACAAATCAGACGATTCCTTTCAATAACCTTGTTTTCTCAAAAAATGGGAATATGGTTATTGTCAATGAAACTGAATTAAATATCGAAGGAAATTTCTCTGTTGTCAATACAGAATTCGAATCTAAAAGTAGAATTTACTTAGCTGGAAATTTAACGATTGATAATAACTCAACTTATTCAACGGAAAGTGGAAATTACTTGATGATGGATGGTGCTGGAGATCAATCTATCACTGTTCCTGATGTCATCACTTCAGAAGAAGGTAATGCACATGCTCAGTTTGGTCAAGTAAGATTTTATAATGGAGGTAATAACTCAGTTTCTGCTGGTTTCCACTTTATAAATACTCTAGAGGTATATAAATCTAGTGGGTCAACTTTAACTTTCGGTAATGGTAATCACAGTATTAGAAATATTCAGGTTAGAGATGTTGTTGATAATTCAGGTACAGCTTTAACTTTCACAGGTGGTAATATTTATATCAATAATGGTACAACTATTAATCACCTTAATGAGACGATCGTTACTAATGTTGGTACTTTAGACCTTGGTACAGCAAATATTATTGCAGAGAATTATGATTTAGTATTTGGTGATGCAAATTCAGAAGGAGATAATATTACTTTAGAGGGTGATATTACAGTGAGTAATGGAAGATATGTAAATTTTAGAGAAAATACAGTTTTTGACTCTGAAGGAGGGACTTTAACCGTAAATGATAATGCAAGGGTGTATGTAAAAGGCACTTCAATTCCATTATTTGATACGATTGATTTATCAACTGCATCCACTTTCTATTACGAAGCATCCTCAGATATCACAATTCTTCCATTAAATTATGGCAACCTAAGGTTGTATAATGCTGGAAATAAGATAATTGATGATGATGTTGTTGTTAATGGAGCTTTAGGGGTATATGATAATACAAACCTAGTAGTTAATCCTGGCAATGAACTTACAATACATGGTAATTTAGAAAATAGAAGAAGTTCAGATAGTACAGATCCAGGTACGATAGATGCTGAAAATGCAACAATTACTTTTGTAATAAACGATATAAATAGACAAATCAATGAGTCTAAGCAATTAGCGGGATCTGTAGATAATGTCTATAAAATTCAAAACTTAAATATTATAGATGGGACGGCAGGTCTTTCAACGGAAAGGACTTTTACCATTTATAATAAGTTAGATGTTGAGAATTTTACGGTAACGAATACTAAAGGATCAAACTCTACATTATTAAGAGTTGACCTAAGAGATGAAACGCTTGAATTATTAGATGTCAGTAATTCAACTGTCTTAAATGATTTTACAAAAATTAGATCAAGAAGTGCTTCACCAGTATTTTTATCAGCAACTACAGTGGAAGTAGATCAAGCTAATTCTTTTGTGGAATTTGTTAGAAATGGAGATCAAACTATCCCTGCATTAAGCTATGGAAACTTACAATTAAATAGTAATGGTAATAAAACTTTAGCTGGTGATATTACTGTCAATGGAAGAATTGAAAGAACTGGAGGTAGTAATATTTTAATTGCAGGATCAAATACAATTACAGTATATGGTGACTGGAAATTAAACACAAGTAATGGTGTTCATCATGATGGTATTAAAGAATCAACAGTTGTATTTACAGGATCAAACGATCAAGTAGTGAATGATGCAGCATTTGGTAACTTGGTTTTCAATACTATTGGGGCTGTGACTTTAGCAAGACCAATTACGATTTTTGGTGATGTCATTTTAGAAGGCGGTGACGATACTCAAATCCTTGATGTAGTAGCGAATGAGAATATTAATTTATATGGTAACTGGTCTGAAAATAATGCAACATCTAAATTTTCTCAAACGAATGGTACTTTACAATTTTTAAGTAATGACCTTGATCAAGAAGTAACACAAAATGAATTAAGTGCATTTGGGAATGTAACAATCAATAATGATGCGTCTGTTAAAGCTATTTTTACTACAGCTGTAAAAGTAGATGGGAATCTAAGATTAGAATCAGGTAAAGGAGATCTTACTATTCAAGAAAACCTAACATTAAATGGTGATTTTCATAATGCTGGAACAAATAATGATTTTGTACAAGAAGCTGATGCTCAATTAATTTTAGCAGGTTCATCTTCTCAAACATTTAGAGTGGATGATGCTAATAAATCTACTTTTACAGAATTAGTAGTTTTCCAAGGAGAAGGAACAAAAACATTTAATGGTACTTCAAATTATACTTTTGAAAAAGGTATTTCAATTATCGGTTCTACTGTTGATGCTTCAAATAGAACTTTAAATATTAAAGGAGATTGGTCAAATACTGACGGTCTTTTTGAAAGTACAGGTTATGTGAATTTCAATGGAGGTGTTGCTCAAGAAATTGATCCAACAACTTTCTATCGATTATCAATTGATAATTCTTCAAATGTTACATTAAATGGTAACGTTTCATTGTATGAATTTATCCAATCATCAGGGACTACGTTTAATACTGGAGGATTTGCAATAAATGTTGCTAGTAACTGGATTGGTAATGGTACTTTTAACCATCAAAATGGTTCAGTAGTTTTTAGTGGAGAAGATGCTACAGTAACAGAAGATGATAATTTCTATGTTTTTACTTCAAATTTAAATGAAGGGTATCGACTTACATTAAATAATGATCTTAATGTTGAAAATGACTTAACATTAAGTGCTTCTAGATTAGATGTAAATGGTAATTCTATTACTGTAGGTGGTAATTTACTTTCAAATGGCGATATTTATAATGCGACTTCTTTAATTCTAAATGCTTCTACTGCTGGTGATTATGTATTACAAAATGGATTAGATAGAAATAATAGTGGAACTGCTGCAAATAATGATAATATGAACATTATTATTAATGCAAATGCAGGTGCAAATTATATATTGAATTCAAATATTCGTATGACTGGTTCAATTGGTGATTTAACCATCCAATCAGGTATTTTGAATTTAAATGGTTTTATTCTTGAATTAACGAATGAGAATAAGCAGGTTGTTTTAGAAAATGGTACTGAACTTATTGTTGGTGCAGGTTCTGCACTTCAACTTTCAGGAAATACGAGCCAACCATCTTTATATGGTAAAACAGGTAGTACTATTAGATTAGAAGGTGATGATAATAATTACGCATTAGTGGAAGCAAATGGTGATGATAATTATCAAATGTTAGTGGAAGGGGAACTTTCGGCAACCAATTATAAAATTACAGATCTTGATGGATATGGTTTACAATTAGGAGCTGGGAGTACTTTAGGTGTAAATCCATATAATTTATCAAATGGTATTTTCGTCAATGGATCAAATTCTTCAAATGCTTCAATTACTATAAATGCAACTGCAAGTCTTACAACTACAACGATTGAAAATGTAACTTTTGGAACAGGACCTACTAATGCAGTAGCAAACAATAGTTCTTCAATTGGTACAATTACTTTTGACAATGCCAAAGGGTCTAATCGTGAAATTGAAATAGACGCATCCAATAAAATTAATTGGACTTTCGATACATTTAATGAGTGGACAGGTACAAACGGTACGAACTGGAATGATGCAGGAAACTGGTCAGGAGCTGTTCCAACAAAAACAGATAATGTATTAATTCCTTCTTCAGCACCTAACTTCCCTATATTAAATGGTGTAACAGGTACAGCTTTGAAAATTGAAATTGAAAATGGCGCAACTCTTACAATTCAAGACCGATTAGAAGCATATGATGGAATTTTTATTAATGCTGGAGCAACTTTAATTGGTGGAACTTCTTCTGATTCAATAGTCGTATTTGGAGATTGGGTTAATGAAGGTACATTTACAGCAAATACATCTCCTTTAAAATTTGCTTTCGAAGAAGGTTCAGCTGCTAAATTGATTTCATTTATTCCTGGAACGGATACATATCAATCTGTATTTGTTGATGCTGGAGAGCATACAATTTTACAATCAGACAATACTTTAAATGTAGTTGATTTTAATTTAAAAACAGGTACTTACGACGTATCTGATAGTAATATTTATTTATCTGGTTCATGGAATAAAAATGGTGGTATTTTTAATTATAGAACCGCTACAGTAACTGTAGATAATGCGACTATTAATGGTGGAGATTTCTTTAATTTAGATGTTGCTGCAGGTAAAACAGGTACTTTAATGGGTAACATAACTATACATAATAAATTAGATCTACTAAGTTCTGGCTCTACATTTAATGCTGGTTCCTATTTAATTTACCTTGAAGGTGAATTTGATAACAGAGAACTAGGTACGTTTACTCATTCTGGAACGATAATCTTTAATGGTGCGTCGCAAAACATTAGAGGTACAGCAACTTTTGGTAACGTAATTTTCCAGGGTTCAAGTTCTAAAACATTTACAACCGGAGCAGATATTAATGTAACTGGTGATGTTACTGTATTAAACGGAATTAATGTTGTTTTAAATGATGGTTCTGAGTTAACGGGTGATGGAATCTTTACTATGACAGGTAGTACATTGTACGTTAGAGGAGCAAATAACTATCCATCAAACTTTACACAATATCAGATTACAGGAGGTACTTTCTATTATGATGAAGGCACACAAAATATTGGTGACTTCCAATATTATAACCTTTTCATCAATGATGGAGATAAAACATTAGTAGGTGATATTGATGTATCAAACCAATTAAGAATTTATACTAGTGATACAGAGATAGGTACATTAGATGTAAACGGCTTTGAAGTAGCATTAGGTAGTTCTTTTGCTGTTTACGATACAAGATCAGATAAAGCTGTTCCATTCTTAACTTGGAATAATGGTACTTTAAGACATTATGGAGGAAACTTTACTTTCCCAGCTTTACTTGGAAATTACAATAATATTATTCTTGAAGGAACTGGTTCAAAATCAATTTCTTCAAATATATCTGTGGATGGAGACCTTACTATAAACAGTAATGTTACTTTCAATCAAGGTAATTCAGATACTTATTATTCAGTTACAGGTACTTCAACTGGTACTCTAACTATAGCTGATAATGCAAGATATAATTCATACATACTTTCTGGGACAACTTTCGCTACAGGTTTTGGTACATATGAATTAGCAAAAACTTCAAATACCTATGTTTATTCTGTTTCGGGAGGTGCATTAATTCAATTAAATACGATCCCTGAATATGGTAATCTATACATACGAAATGAGGCAGTATTAGCATTAGATGGAACCTTAAAGGTTAAGGGAACTCTTGATGAAAGACAAACAGGAGGTTCTGCTCAGTTCATTGATTTAATGAATGATATTTATGTAGGTGGAAATGTTTATTTCTCAAACTATCCTTTACCATCATCAACATTATTTTTAAATGGTAATGATGCAGAAGTAATTCAGACAATTGATGGTGATGGAGCGATTACATTCAATAATGTGGACTTTTCAGGTGCATCAGAAAAACAATTGATTCATGATAGTTATATCATCTTGGGAGATTTTGTTCAAAAAGCAGAAGCTTATGTATTTTTAAACAGAGCATTAAGATTCGAAGGTACTAATTGGTCATCAGAAGCAGGAGGTGAATTTACTTCTACAAATACAATAACTATTAGTAATACTGACGGAGGAGTTGATCAATCTTTAAATTTTGGAGACAATCATACGATTAATAATATTGTTTTCGCTGATAATAGTTCAAAAACGATAAACTGTGATATTAATGTTGATAGGACATTTGTTACATCTGGAGGTGAAGTAGATTTTGGGTCACATACACACTCAATAGCTGTTGGAACAATGAATCTAGGAAGTTCATACATATCTGAAAATGCAAACTTTATATTTGATGGAGGGGGTCAAAATTTCCCTGAAAATTTTGTTGTGAATGATTTAACCATCACAAATGGTTCAAACAAAACAATCAATGGAAATTTAACAGCTAGAAATATTACAGCTTTTGAAAATGCTCGATTAGTACCTGATACAGAAGATGAATCTACAATTACAGTAAAAGGGAATTGGAACCTTGAATTTGGTCGTTATTCAAGAAATCAGGCTACTGTTATATTTGAGGGTGATGCAAATGGCGAATATTCTATTTACCAAAGTGGTACAACTAGATTCTATGATGTTCAGTTTAAAGGATCAAATACTACCTATAAATTAACAAATGATTTATACACATATCAATCTGTTGATATTGAATCAGGGGCAACTTTAGATGTAAATGGTCAATTATTCTATGTTGGTGTGAGAACAGACCTTGAAACTTATCCTGATTTAGATGTTGTAGAAAACCTAAATATTAGTGGTGAGTTACTCGTTTCTAAAGGTGGTATTTTACAATTTAACGCAAGAGATGGTGACGGTTCTGTTAAACCAACATTGACTGTTGAAAATGGAGGTCATTTAAGTGTTGTTGGTCAAGAGGGACAATTATCTAAGGTAAGTGCTGAAGATAGAGGTTCTGATGATCATCGATTGATCATTGATATTAAAGATGGTGGTAAAATATCTGCCAAATTCTATGAATTTAAAAATCTAGATCATGAAGGTCTTAAAGTAGCATTGACAGCAACTGTAGATGATACGAATAACTTCTCAGAAGGTGTATTTACAGGTATGTCTACAGATAACTCTAAAGATAGGGTTTATCTTGATATCGAGGCTCCTGTTAATGAAGATGTGACAAACGTAACATTTGATTATAACGGAACACCAAATGCAGCAAATGATATTCACAATGTTCGTAGATCAGCATCAGCAAATGGTGTTTTAACCTTTGCAGGTAGTACAGGTATTGCAGGATCAATTAAAGGAGTGGATTTTGAAGATGATCAAGATCAAGTAGATAATGGAGGAGAAGGTAAAATTGTTTGGCCAACGAATACGGATATTGAGTGGGTTGGAGGAACAAGTGATGATTGGCATACCGGATCAAACTGGTCTGGTGGAGCTGTACCAACTTCAAGTAATAACGTAATTATTAAGTCTAAAACATCTGCAGGTACTTTCTACCCTGTAATTAGTGGCACTACAAAAGCAGAATGTAGAGATATATTGATACAAGGAGGACGTTTGACTTTAGCATCAGATATTGATGGTAATGAATCAGATACTATGGTGGATAGTACGACATTATTTGTAGGTGGTGACGTATTGGTTGAAACAGGCGTGATCAATATTTCAGATAATGAAAGAATACAAGTACAAGAAAATTACTCAGTCACAACTAATGGTACATTAGTAGCCTCTAGTGGTACTGTAGAATTATTAAAGTCTACAGGTACAGTAGTTTTAGATCAAAACAATTCATCTTTCTATAATTTAGAAATAACAGGTGATGCTACAATTACGCTACAAAGTAAACTAGTTGTGGATGGTGCCTTTATGATCACAAACACAGGTGGTATTACTTTACCAAATAATCACGACGTTACATTCAACGGAGATGTTATTTTGAGTAAAACAGCTGTATTTGATACTGATTCTGATGGTTGGGTATATTTAAGAGGTACTTCTCAAACTTTAGAAAATGCTACTTTCAAAAGAGTACGTTTCCAAGGTGGTGATTATACTGTTACAGATTCATTAAAGATTACAAGTAGAGCATACCTTGATCAAGGAACTATTAAACAAACGAACGAAAATAGTTCTTATGTTTTCTACGAAAGAGTTGAGGTTGACAATGATAACTTCTTCTTTGAATTATATAAAGATGGAGGTACTCACTATTTAAGAAAAGGCCAATGGATTGCTACTGGTACTTCGACTAACCTAAAAGAACCGGTAGATCCACGTACTGCTGAAACAGTATTTGTATTTGATAATCCTAATGGTTCGATGAACATTAATGGAGATAAAGCATTTTTTGATAATCTTACATTAAAAACAATTAATGTTTCATTAGATGCAGATGTTGAAGTGACATCATTAGATGCGTCATCTTCAGATTTATATTTATATGATCATCAAGTTACAGGTTCTGCTGCTGGTGAATTTATATTAGGGGAAGAACAACTTATTAATGTTCAAGGAGCAAATAACTTCCCAAGTAATTTTGGTAATTATACAATTGCTGAAAATAGTAATACTTACTATTCAGGTGGTGTGAATCAATTTATTTTGACAAAAGTAAATGGCAAGCCTATTTTCTATGGTAAATTAACTTTACAAAAAGAAGGTTCTGAAAAATTAATTACAACTGGGGGAGAGCTAATTGTAAGAGGTGATTTACGTATTGAGCAAGCTTCATTAAATACAAATAGTGAAAATGTGAAAATCGGAGGAAACTTTGTTCACAATTATCTTAATGCAAATTTAATCTATGCGAATAGTAGATTTACTTTTGATGGGGATGAAGATCAAGTTATTTACCTATCGAATGTAAGAGATAATAACTTCTTTGATTTTACGGTAAATAAAGCAAATAACTCAACACTTTTAGTAAGTGGTTCGGATATTACAATTGAGGGTAATATGACAGTTCAAAATGGTATTTTCTCAATGGGAAATAGAGAAGCTACCTTGAACAAAAACTTGTTAGTAATTGATGGTATGATTGCTGAGTCGGGTTCATATTACATGAATGCCTCTGGTACTGACGCTACAATCCAAACAAACAATTCTGTATTTAGAGGATTAAGAATTAATGGTAAATCAACGACTATATATACTTTAAATGATAACATCACAATTACAGGAGGATTCGATTTAGACTTAGAACAAGGTACTTTAGAAACTGATAATGCAGAAGTGATTATCGGTAATTCAAGTCAATTTAATATTGGGGAAAATGCTTCATATAAAATGGGTGAAAATGCTCAATTAAATATGGGCAATAACGCTACATTAAATGTTTTAGGTAATATCGATGTGATTGGTACTGCTTCAGTTCCAACGGTAATTAAAGCATCTCAAGATGGTTATTATTATAGTTTTAATTTAGAAGGAAATATTAATGCTAGATATTTCAATATTAGTGGAATGTCTACAAACGGTATTTTTGTTAAATCTACTGCTACTATTGATAATGATAATAATGGTAATAATTTCTCTGATGGTACATTAACAAACTATTTAGTGGGAGGTGTAGGTCTAAAGGTAGAAAATACACAATCTTTTACTGCGAACTTTGATGGAGACGGTAATTATATTGATGGTGGTATCGTTAATTTAAACTTTATCCAAAGTACACAAAGAGGAACAGCCAATGTTTCAAAAGATATTGCAGTATCAGGACAAATTGATTTCTATAATTCAAATGGACAATTATCTGGAGAGAATTATGAAAGAGATCCTAACGATCTAATTAATTGGTATGGACCTGATGAATTTGTATGGACAGGAGCTGTAAATACTGATTGGTTTGAAGCTGGAAACTGGACTTCTAATAACGGAGGTTTACCTTCTGCAAATGATGATGTAATTATTTCAGCAACTACAAATCAACCTATTATATCAGATGTAAATGTAGCGTATGCTAATAATTTAATTCTTGAAACAGCTTCACTGGTTCAATTAGCTTCTTCAGATGCTGATGCAGATTTAATTATCTCTGGTAATGTAGAATTAGATGGCCAATTAGAAGCTCAGACTGTAAATGATGGTATTGAATTTAAAGGGAATTGGATAGTAAATCCAACCGGATCATACAAACATGGCGGAGGTCATTTATTAGCTAATGGTGATGGAGCCCAAGTAATAAATAACGCAGGATTAAGTTTTGGATCTCTGACTATTGGAGGAATGTCTGTTTCAACATTAACATTAAGTGGTGAGGAAACAGTTTCAGGAGATTTCACTATTGAGGCTAATGCTTCACTTGATCTTGATGGTAATATGAAAACAATTGATTTTGGTGGTAACGTTTATATCGATGGTATTATCAATACGAACTCAAGTTACATTGAATTAGTGGGTAATAATGATGGAAATGCAGATGATTTTGAATTATCCATTTCAAATGGAAATACACTTTCTGTTTTCACGGTTGAATTATTAGATGCAAATGATAGCTACACTTTAAGTACAAATTTATCAGTACAATCAAGTTTAGAAGTCAATAGTGGTATATTAAATGCAAATGGAAATACTATTTCTTTTGTTGGTGGGAATTCATCTCTAATCAACATTAATGGAGGTGATTTTAATCTTGATGGTTCAACATTATTAATGAGTGATGGAAGTAATTTTGAACTAAACTCAGGTTCATTATCTATGTTGAATAGTGCTAGAGTTTCAGCAACGACAAGTTCTTCTTCATATTCTTTCTCTTTATTGGGAGGTAATTTTAATGGCAGTAACTTCACATTTGAATACATGAATGAAAATGGAATTGTTTTCAATGGTGTTACAATCAATAGTGTTGAGACTTCTATTGATGCTGACAACGATCCAGGTACTCCAAACGAATTGATCAATGTATTATTACCGTATGCTATATTCCAATATGGTAAAATAAACGGGAGACTGATTGACCTTAAAAATTTCACATCAGGAGCAGCGGTAGTTGGTATTGCAAATTTAGAGAACAAGTTCTATAGTATATTTTTCAATGGACCTGCTCAATATAATGTTGTGAATAATACTGGAAGCGATGTATACTTTGTAGATAGCAAAGGTGGTATTTCAGGAGAAGATTATGATCTAGATAATAGTGGAGATGTTGTTTGGGAAGTTACAAAAGATATTTACACATGGGTAGGTGATCAAGGTGAACTTAAAGAGGGTCACGCAGATTGGACAAATGTTAATAACTGGAGTTTAAATGGTGGTGGAGCTCCTGCTAATTACCCAGGAGAAATAGATGGACATATTACATCTGCTACTGTTGTTATTCCAGAAATTGTAAATCGTCCGCCAATGCTGACAGGCACTAAAAAAGTTACTATTTACTCACTAAGAGTAGAAGCAAAGGCTGGATTGGTTATCGAAGGTAATGGAAATACAGATAGATCTAATGATGATAACTTTGAAATGATTATCGGTGATGAATTCTCAATTTTATCGGACGGAACATATAAAGGTTATGTAGATTTTAAAACATCATTGGTAAAAGTATTAGGTAGAATTCAAAATGATGGTATTTTTAATCCTGTTACTTCAATTATGGTATTGAAACCATCGAATTCAGATCCTATTAACTTAGCAGCAGGTGAAAACTACAATGATTTATATATTGATGGTGCAAATAATCCTGTGATAAATTTAACAGGAGATGTTAATGTAACAGGCTTATTCAATATGGATAATGGTACATTAAATGTTGGAGAAAATAACTTAAATGTTAGTGGAGACTTCACATTGGGAGCAGGAGTAATTCTTAATCATTCAGATGGATTTACTTTGACATTGAATGGAGCAGCACAAAACATTACTGTAAATAATCAAACACTGAACAATGTACACTTTGAAGGTACAGGAATCAAAACAGTTTTAAGTGATCTTACTCTTACAGGTGATTTTGATATTTATGGTGCATTGGAAAAAGTTTCGATTGGTTCTAATGATATTACTCTAGGTGGTAACTGGTTTAATGAGTTAGGCGGAAGTAACTTTGAAATGGCTTCAGATGCTACCGTAACGTTTAATGGTTCAAATATTCAAACAATTGAAGGTTATAGTGGATCAGAAACATTTACTAATTTTGTCATCAATAATTCTAATGGATTAATTTCTGATTTAACATTATATATTGAAAATAGTTTAACATTAACAGATGGTATTCTACAAGCTCCACATGTTGTATTAAGTAAAACGTTAAATACTGCATATCCAAATGGAGTTACATCTTCAGCTAATTCATATATATATGGTAAAGTAACTGCTACAGATTTAAAATCAACAGTATTTTACCAGTTCCCTGTTGGATCACAAACAACTTGGGCTAGAGCAGCGATCAATACTGGTCTCTTAGAATCAGAATTAGATTACACAGTTGAGTTCTTACCTCAAAATAAAGAAGCAAACCTTTTAATCAATAATGGGGCTGAAGATGTAGCAATGGAAGTTTCTCCATTCATCTGGGATATCACAAATGAAAATGGCCAAACAGACGGAGCTGGAGGTATTCAGATTCAATTATACTTCAATGAGCTTTCAGGCTATACTTTAGCAGAACAAGCTTTGAGAAAAGTTATTCATTATTTCGATAATGGTGGAGGTACTGATTGGTATGAAGAAGCAACCACTTATTCTGGAGATGACAATTCAGCGATTATGACTGCATCAGGAATCACTAAATTCTCTGAATTTGGTGCTACTCTTGAAGAATATGTAGACCCTGAAGCAGATTTACCAGTTGAATTAACTTACTTTAATGGAGCAATTAATGAGAACGGTAACGTATCATTGAAATGGGAAACGGCAAGTGAAATAAATGCTTCTCACTTTGATGTGCAACGATCATTCAATGGTAAGAATTTTGAAACTATTGGTACAGTAGAAGCTAGTGGTAATTCATCAGTTGCAATTCAGTATTACTTTGAAGATATATTGACGCATAAGTTAGGTTTTTATAGATTAAAGCAAGTTGATTTTGATGGTCAATATACTTTATATGGACCTGTAACATTAGCTTTAGATAATACTTCTCAAAGTACTGATGTGAATTTATATGCCTTCCCTAACCCTATACAAGGAGATGAAGCTGTTGTAACAATTAGTGGACTTCAAGAAAATGAAGAATTCATCGCTTTAGTATCTACGATTACAGGAAAGACATTAATGCAAATTTCAGAATCAGCAGATATAAATGGCCTAAAATCATTTAATATTGAAACTTCAAATTGGAATAAAGGTATTTACATTGTTAAGGTAAAATCTAAATCAGGTAAAACTGCGTTCATCAAATTATTGAAATAAGTTTGTAAACATCTTAAAATAAAGGTATTAGTTAATTCTAATGCCTTTATTTTTTTATGAATTAATATTTTAAGATGATTTAAAAATGCTGTTTCTACTAACCTTATAATGAGTTAGTATAAGTTATTGTTTTTAATACTATTGCTATTCCAAATAGAATTATTTATCATCATTAAAATAATACATTAGATGAGTATTCATTTGATGTAAGTAATCTGCCAAATGGTATGTATTTTATTTCCTTTTACATCGAAGGTAAAGTGTTAGGTTCAAAAAAGTTCATAAAAAACTAAATAAATAATTGAAATTTTGAGATCGACAAAGGCCATTACTATTCGTAGTAATGGCTTTTTTAATTACTGGTACAATTTGTAACTATTTGAAATTCAAAGATATATTTAGTATATTGTAAAGAAGTAACAACATGTTCTAAATATTTTAATATCTATTTTATTAGCAATTTGCGGAATACAAATAGTACTTATGATCTTTTTTTACAACCTAAATGACCATAAAATGAAACGAATCTATAAACGTACCTTTTATTACAAGTATTCATTCTCTCAGAAGTTATTTTTAATAATACCCATTCTAAGTTTAATGATTTTAATGCTTTATCCATTAAATCAACAAGAGGCAAAATTTGGTACTATTCTGCTATTTTTATTTAGCTTAGTAAGTTTATATATAGTATTACAGAAAAAGAATTCAATAGAGTGGGATTTAAATTCGATTACACTAAAAGTTCAAGGAAATGATAAAGTATTTTTAAATAAAGATGAAATAGATCAATATAAATTGGTAAATGAAAAACTTATAATCTCATTTTATAATCAAAATACTATAGAATTAAATTTAGAAAAATTGAGGAATAATGAAAAAGATCTTTTTTTCAGAACCTTTATATCAGCCTTGAAAGAAACAGAAAAGACAGAAATACTTTTTCACAATCATAATAAAATGTCCCTCATCTATAAAGATGATATTTAAAAAAGAAAGACTTCACATTGTGAAGTCTTTTTTAGTTTGCGAAATAAGGAGTTTAACTAATTCTTTTGATAATAGCTTAGTTTATGACAAAAGTAAAACGAGTATTTTATGAAATGAATTTTTTATTTACAATAAATCATAAGTAACTACTATCTTTGTTTTAAACATCCATCTGAAATATTTTATACTATACTGATGAACTTATATAAGACAGGTCTAACAATTTTTATTATTTTCCTCATATCCCTTTCTGTTATTGGACAAAATAAAGTAGATGAAGTTGTCATTAATAGTTACCCCAAAAAATTTGCAACCATTGAAAAACTAGCATCAAGAATAAAATCTGATTTTAATACACAAGAAGATCAAACAAGAGCATTGTTTTGTTGGATGGCTCATAATATTCGATATGATGTAAAGGAGATGTACAATCAAAAAGCGTATAGCTATACCTATAGATCTGAGAAAGAGAAAAAAGAAATTGAAAGAAAGTTTCTTTTGGATGTAGGCAACAAAACATTGAATGAAAAGAAAGGTGTTTGTGATGGATATTCTAAACTTTTCAAATTGACATGTGAAGAATTAGCTATAGAATGTGAAGTTGTCCCAGGTTTTTCAAGAGTTTATCTATCTGATTTAACTAGAAAGTATAGTCATTCAGATCATGCATGGAATGCTATAAAATTAGATGAGAAATGGTATTTAGTAGACGTTACATGGGGTGCAGGATATATTGATGAGAACATGCAATTTCAATGGTTCTATAATCCAGTTTTTTTTAAAGGAACTCCTGAACAGTTTTTTAGAAACCATTATCCAGAAGATAAGAAATGGTTGTTATGTGATAAAACATTAGAACAATTTGCTAATCAACCAGTATATTATAATTCTACTGTTACAAAAGATACTGAGCTAATAGCACCAATTGCATCTAGTGTTTCGACAAAAAATGGTGTGGAGATCAAGCTTACTACCTCATTGGATCCTAATAAGTTTTATTACGCCTATGATTCAGATGCTTATCTTCAAGAATTAAATGCAGAAGAGAATGGAAATATATTAGTATTAAAAATTAAAAAGCCTTCAAAGAAGAGTAAATACTTAACAATCTATTATGATACAAATGCTATTATTTCATTCTTAGCCAAGTAATGTGTGATATATTTTGTACTGAAAAAAGAAATAGTATTACATTCTTTTAATGCTATATGTAAACGGAATGATTTACTAAAAAATAGGCTTATATATTTAGAAATACTTCTTTGTACTTAAATGAATACTAGAATATAACTTTTTATTTAAAAGTTAATTTCTTAAAATTGTGCCTCTAATTTTATTTATCTGAGGCAAACTTTATCAATCTCCTTTATGAAGGAATACTTTTCAATATACTATCTAATTTTATTCGTATTATTCCCTTTTTTTGCAGTTGCACAAGAACAGCAATTCAAGGTTAAAAATGCTATGCATCAAGGAATTGAAGGTGTTTTTATCATTAATGAATCAGGAGAAAGTACGATATCAGAAAGTGATGGATCATTTACGTTGCCAGATAATGGCAATAGATTTACATTTTCTCATATCAATTATAAAACGATAGCTGTTGACAAAGAATACCTTTCAAAATTTACAACCCTCTTTTTAGAAGAAAAAATTACATCTTTAGATGAAGTCGTCATTGGTGCGAATAAATGGGAAGAAAGTGCTAGTGAAAACCCACAACAAATTCTTGTAGTAAGAAGTGATGAAATTCAAAATGAACTTCCAAGAACATCAGCTGATATTTTAGCCAATACAGGAGAAGTATTTGTTCAAATGAGTCAAATGGGTGGAGGAAGCCCAATGATTAGAGGTTTTGCTGCCAACCAAATTGTTCTTGTTGTAGATGGCGTTAGAATGAATAATGCTATATATAGAAATGGTAATCTACAGAATATATTAAGTGTTGATCCCAATAATGTTGAAAATGTTGAAGTTATTTTTGGTCCAGGAAGTGTTATATATGGTAGTGATGCCTTAGGTGGCGTGATTGACTTTCATACCAAAAAACCTCAATTTTCGGATAAAAACGAATTACATGGTAATTCTGCTTTAAGGTTTTCATCAGCTACTGGTGAAGGTATGGGTACCGTACAATTAAATTACCAGAAAGAGAAGTTTTCATGGTTAGGAACAGCTTCATACAGTTCTTTTAAAGACCTTAAATCTGGAACTTGGTACCGTGATAAACAAGATAAATTTGGAGAAAGAAAATTTTATGTAAAAGCTGAACAGGGGCAAGATATCATTGTAAACAATTTTGCTAACCTTGAATTACAAAAATATTCTGGCTACGAACAATTTAGTACACTTCAAAAGTTTCGTTTTCAGCCTACAGAGAATTTAGATATAACATATGCATTACATCTAACTACGACATCTGATATTCCTAGATATGATAGATTGACTGAATTAAATACAATAAAGGATGATAATGGAAATGCAATAAATGTAACTTCACAAGATATTATTGGCGTCAATAATAACCAATTGATAACACCTTATGGAGTAACTACACCTAAATTTTCAGAGTGGTATTATGGTCCTCAATATTGGTTGATGAATTCATTAAAATTAAAACTTAAAACGAATTCAGCTTTATTTGATCATTTTAAGACAACCCTTTCTTATCAATTTGTCCAAGAAGATCGACATAACAAAAAATTTAATAGTACTACTCGTACGGATGATTATGTGGATGTTGATGTATATTCAATTAATCTTGATTTCTTTAAAAAAATAAACCCTTCATGGGATGTAGCTTATGGATTAGAAGGGAGTTATAATAATGTTTTTTCAAAGGCTTATAATGTAAATATAAATAGCCAACATAAGGAGGCTACATTACCTAGATATGCAGGAGGAGGAAGTAATTATGGAACCTATGGTATTTATGGTTTAGGCCGATATTATTTTAGTGAAAAGTTTACAGCATCTCTTGGTCTTAGGTATACACAAACATTGATTAAGGCAGATTATACTGATCCGGTTTCACAAAATCTCAACTTACCTTACGATACTTTTAATTATGCTGTTGGAAGTGTTACAGGTAGTTTAGGTATAGCATATCATTATGATAATTGGCAAATTAAAGGACAATTTGCAAAAGGATTTAAAGCTCCAAATATTGATGATATTGGTAAAGTGTATAACCCTTCTAAAGATGATTTAGTTATGCCGAATCCAAATTTAAAACCAACAGATGTATATACATTAGATGCGACGGTAGAAAGAAAGTTTGGTGATGATATTCTCCTCAGTGCTGTCGGTTATTATTCTTGGTTACAAAATGCGATGGTAAGAGGTCCATATCAGTATCAAGGTCAAGATTCTGTCAGTATTGAAGGTAATAAATATGCAGTATATGCCTTACAAAATACAGGTGAAGCTAGAATTTATGGCTTCTCTGTAAAAGCGAATGCAAATATCACAGAAGAATTATCTATTATAGCAGCGTATACTTTAACATATGGAGAGGATTTAGGAACGAATAATGATAGATTGAGACATATTCCTCCAAACTTCGGGAAAGTTGCTTTAAATTATACTACAACAAGATGGCATTTGGGTCTTTCGAGCTTATTTAGTGGAGGAATAGCCTACGAAGATTTAGCACCAACTGAACAAGAAAAACCGTATTTATATGCACATGATGGTGCACTGTCTTGGTGGACCTTAAATTTTCAAGGTAGTTTACGTCTTAAAGATTTTGCAGAAATTCATCTAAATATTGATAATATTTTTGATTTAAGTTATAGAACTTATAGCTCGGGAATTAATGCACCTGGAAGAAATTTTAGTTTAGGTGTAAAAGGATTTTTTTAATTCGTCATCTCTTCGTCGTTTGTTGAATCTCCTTTTTCAACATAAATAGTTTGAGTAGGGAAGGCAAAAGGAACATCAATACTTTCAGCTGCTCTTAATATTTTTAGTAAAAGCATCTCCCTATCCTTTAATTCTTCTGTCCAACTATGTGTTTCAAAATAGACATACAAAAGTACATCTAATGAACTTTTTGCTAAATTATTCAATCTTACTTGATAAAAATCTTTCTTCGTTTTTGGATGATCTAGGACACAATTCTCAACCTTCTTCATAAATTCTTCTACCTTATCTACAGGTGTATTGTAAGGAATCGATAAGTTTGTCGTAAATCTTCGGAAGTGTCTTTTTCCTAAGTTATCAATATTACCATTTACTAAAACACCATTGGGAATATTTAAAACAGAGTCTGTAAAGGTTCTAATTTTTGTAGTCCTAAACCCAATTTCTTCAACAATTCCTTCTTCAGTATTTATTTTTACCCAATCTCCTGTTTTAAAAGGTTGATCAGTTAATATCATTATTGATCCAAAGAAATTCTTGACGGTATCTTGAGCAGCAAACGCCAAAGCGACTCCACCAAAAGAGATACCAGCAACAAGTTTTGTGACATCAACACCAAATACTCTAAGGGTGATAACTATACCAACAATGATAAAAAATATTCTAAAAGATACGCGGAGTACAGGAACTAAATTAGTATCTAAACCTTCTTTTCTATTGAGATATGATTCCGTTTGCATAACCAATAAATCTCCTAAATAAAATAAGAATTCTGTCAAATAGAACGAGAAACATAACTTTAGTATAGTCATTGAGATTTCAATAATCTCGTCTGTAAAAAAAATAAAAGGAGCGATATAATACCAAATAGCGGAGATAGTCATCATGGCTACAGGATGCCTAAATTTTGGTAAAATGAGTTTTGTTGAATGTTCTTTATGAAGTTTAGGTAATAATATCCTTATGATTTTGATAGTAACCCATTTTGTCAAGAAATAAAATAGATAGGTGAAAATTCCAAGACCTAGGATTGTTATAATTTGTAAGAAATTAATACCTAAAAAATCTGCTTTTTTGGATTGTTGAATAGCTGTAGCAAAAAGAACAAAATTACTTGTAAAAGAAGGGTAAGTTTCCTTAAATAATTGATTAATTCTATTCGTTGAATATTCTGAATACCTCCAACTACCATCACTCATTTTTTCTAAGTAAATGCTTTTTAATTTATTACTTATAAAATAACGGGTAGTTTTTGTCCTCTGATCAATGTAATTTTTAGTTAATGGAAATTCTTGTGAGTTGAGATATATCCCTCTTTGAAAAAAGATTAATTTTAATTTGATAGCTAATTTTTTTCTGTCTTCTAAAGAAAAATTAGCGTCATTAAAAACTTGTGCTGCTACTTCTGGATGATAATTGTTTTCTTCTAAATTTTCTAGTTGAGTATGAATTGTATGGTATGGAGTACTTAAAGAATATTCTATACTATCATAGGTCTCAAATTTATAAAAAACATGATCATCAGGATAACTATATTTCAGTGAATCACTAGCAATAAGTGAAGTATTAATAAAACCAATGCAAAATAGAAATACAAAAAAAACTTTCATTAAAATGGTTACTTAATGTTATGTAAAGGGTAAACTTTCATAATATTCTATTCTATAATACTCATTTTTTTTGGGACAGCATTCAAATTTTTTATTAAATCTATTGTTTTCTTTAGAAAAAAAATGATAGATGAAATGTAATTATAAAAAATTGTACCCAATTAATATTCAGTAATATAGTGTGTCGATTTTTTTAGTTCAATTACAATTTTTAATATCTTTTTTAATAAATAATTATTCAAGAGCAATCTAATTTATTGAAATTGATATGTACCCCATTTTAAGATATCTAACTTTATTTCTGATAAGCTTAACTTTAAGTTGTAGTCCATCAACATCAACTCAGAACTCTGCTGAAGTAGCAAAAGAGAGTAAGCCCAACATTTTATTGTTAATTGGTGATGATATTGCCTTTGGCGATTTAGGTGTTTATGGTTCGGAAATTAAAACACCTAATTTTGACCGATTAGCAAAAGCTGGTGTAAGATTTTCAAATTTTCATTCTTCTCCGGTTTGTTCTGTAACTCGATCTATGTTGATTACAGGTTGTAATAATATAGAAGTTGGTTTAGGGTCCTTTGATTATTCTTTTTATCCTGCTTCAAAAGGGAAACCAGGTTATGAAGGGTTTTTAACTGAAAATGCAGTGACCATCTCTCAATTATTTAATGACGAAGGATATGATGTAATTAAAGTTGGTAAATGGCATCTAGGTGGTGAATCAGCAGGTGGATATGGACCAATGCATTGGGGTTTTAACAAAGAATTCGGAATCCTTTCTGGAGGATCTAATCACTGGAACAACTTAAGAATGACTCCAATATTTTCGGATCCAGATTTTATGAATAAAAAATTTGAAGAACATTGGACTTTGAATGGTAAAAAATATAACCGTCCAGATGGAGTGTATTCTGGTGAATTATATACAAATCAATTGTTGAAATTTATTAAAGAATCACATGAAGATGGAAAACCATGGTTTTCTTGGATGGCTTTTACAACAGCCCATTTTCCTATACAAGCACCTCCTGAATTAGTTGAGAAACATTATAAATTCTATTTAGAGAAAGGGTATGAAGGATTAAAACAATACCGATATGAACAACTAAAAACAAGAGGATTAATTTCTCATAATGCTAAACCTGCTCCAGAAAATGATTTAGTAAAGAAATGGAATGCATTGTCTGAAGATGAAAAAAAATATCAAGCTAAAATTTTCGCAACATATGCAGCCGAAATTGAAGACCAAGACAATAGAATAGGGCAGATTTTGGATTATCTAAAGGAATCAGGGGAATTAGAAAACACAATGATTGTTTACCTCTCTGATAATGGACCTGAAGGAATGGAAGCTGAAAATCCAAATACTGGAAATAAAGTCTTTGGAGATTGGATTGCGAATAATTATGATACAAGTTTTGAAGCCATCGGAACTGCTAATTCATGTAATTACATTGGTACATCTTGGGCAAATGCGGCAACTGGTGGCTTATCTTGGTGGAAATGGTTTATTGGTGAAGGTGGTATTCGAGTTCCTATGATCATTGTTCCTCCAGGTGCCACAGAAGATAACTATCAGAAAGCAGGTGAAATCACCAATATTGCGATGTCTGTAAAAGATTTACCTATGACTATTTTAGATTATGCAGGAATAAAACACCCCGGTACAACTTATAAAGGAAAAAAAGTCGTTTCGCCAAGTGGAAAAAGTGCTCGATCATTCTTAGAAGGGAAAGCAGAAAAAGTAAGAGAAGATGATGATTGGTATGCCTTTGAATTATTTGGAAATGCTTACTTGATGATGGGAAGCTATAAATTAATGAAAGTAAGAAAAGGTATGTTTGGTGATGGAGAATGGCATCTTTACAATGTTGTTACTGATCCTTCTGAAAGTAAATTTTTAGAAAAAGAAATGCCTGATAAATTCCAGAAAATGTTAGCACTTTATAAAGAATATGAGCAAAAACATAACTTAGTACAAGTTGATGAGTCTTGGAATGCCTTTAAAGCAGCAAGTGAAGGAAATTAACAAAAATATCTACATTAAAAGTAAACGCATTCAAGTTGAAATCTTGGATGCGTTTTTTTATCTAATTTCACTTTAATAATTTGATAAGTTTATTGAAATAATTTTTTTGATAAAATTGTAGTATTTATGGTTAGTATTTCAAAATTCTCTTCTACATTTTAAGCAGAATATTAAATTTTAAAGTTAATTTATTATAGTTTAAAATTGTGATTTGTCGTCTATTATAGTTGAATATTATCTGACACAAAACAACATGGAAAATACCACTTCAATCGAAAAAAAAGTGATGTCACTATCCTTAGTGATGAATACTATTTTAGCCCTTTCTGGATTATATTTTGGCTATAAGGCAAATTCATCAGCAATCTTAACGGATGGAATGTACTCTACCTTATTGGCAGTTATGTCGTTTTTATCGATTGGCGTGTTACGTCTTATCGAAAAACCTGGATCAAAATCACATCCTTTTGGATATGCTTCATATGAACCATTGGTTAACCTTTTCAGAGGGTTATTAATTCTTATGGTTATCATTTTTGGTGCTTTTGAAAGTATAAACTCCATCATTGAAGGAGGGAATGTAGTGGATTTTGACAGTTCTATGATTTATTTCATCATCTGTCTAAGTGGTTGTATTCTAATGACTTTTATATTCTATATCCAAAAGAAAAAAATTAAGTCTCCAATCATTAGTGTAGAAACAACAAATTGGGTGATGGATACTTTATTGACTGCTGGTATGGGAGTGTCATTTATTAGTGCTTTCTTATTGAAAGATAAGTACCCAGATTTCATTCCTTATGTGGATCCAATTGTTACTATACTCTTGTTGTTATCCATCATCAAAATGCCTTATGATACGATTAAAAATTCCATTAGAGAATTACTTCTAATGTCAGCAAATGATGATATTACGAATGCTGTTAATGAAGCAATTCAGAAATACTATCGTCAACAGGATATCCTTGATTATAACAATATGATCACAAAAACAGGAAGAGAAATTTATGTTTTGGTTGTGATATTATTAAATAAAGAAAGTGATAATTTCTATGATTCTACAGAGAAACATGATGAATTTAGAGAGATGGTTTATAATGATATCGTAAAAATCTCAAAAAATATTCAACTTGATATTGCATTTACCTATAATGAAAAGTGGGTAAAACAATAATAAAGCGTATTGAAGTGATATGTTAATAAACTGATAGCCAATTGGTTAAAATGATCATGTGTAAAAATGTAGTATTATTTGTGAAAAGATGTGGATGCGTTTTTTTGAATAAAACATTTCATTTTTAGACATTTATATCAAGCTAAAACACTAGAACTAATTTACTTATAACTAAGCTAAAACTAATTCGGACAGACTAAATATTTATTTTAATCAAAGTGAAAATTATCTCAAAAAGGCTACCAAATGTTAGGTAGCCTTTTTGTTACTGCTAATTTTTTTCTAATTTCAGAATTTGAAAGATCTATTAGAATATTAATATCGGATTATCAATTACTTTTTTGCATAATGTATAGAGATAAAATACAAGACTATAACCAACATAAACAATGGTTGCAGGATTTTTTTGAAGGAGAATTTATACATCCTAATTTATTGAAAATTGATAGTCAAAAAGGTGAAGGCTTCATTTTTTTCTATAAAATCCATCCAGGTATCTACTTCATGTATTTTCATATTGATGCAAAAGAAGATATATCTTTCGAATTTGATTATAGTAGTTCCTTTTATTTCAATTATATCGCCTCGTTTTTTAACAATGAAATTAAAATTCGTAATGAGAAAACAGATGTCTTATCCTCTTTTCCTTGTGATGGATTTTATGTTTGTACAAAAGATATTGTGTTAAATAATAGTGTGAAAAAAGGGGAGAAACTTCATAATATTAATATTTTTTTTTCTGAGGAAACCTTTCGAGAAATAGATGAGGAAAAAATAGCGGAATACCATCTTTCATCTACTCATTTCTTAAAATATTTTGATGAACATAGAGATATAAAAGCTTTCAAAATGGGATTGGAGGAAGTATTAGGATATTCAAAAGTTCTAAGAGCAAAAATTCTTCCTGTAAAAATGCAAGAACTCTATTACATCTTCTTGAACGCATTGAAAAATATACAAATTCCATCTGTAAGAAAAACACAAGAAGTAGATGGTGAAAATCTTTCTCGATTATTTAAATTCAGAAACAAATTAGTTGATAATTTAGGAGAGAAGCCTGATGTAGATCAACTTCTGAAAAATGCTAAATTAGACTCTGATGAAGGAAGAAGTATGTTTTCAGAAGTTTTTGGTAATAATCCAATCAATTACTTCAATGAAGTAAAAATGCAATCAATAAAGTCAGATTTATTGAAAAGTAGATATTCTATCTCTGAAATTTCTGAGAAGTATGGCTTTCCAATGGTACAACATTTCTCAACTACTTTTAAAAGGAAATTTGGTCATTCACCGTCAGATTATTTAAAAAAGATAAAATAAGATTACCCAGCATTGGAATTTGGATTAGGAGAGATCACTTCTCCAATTGTTTTGAAGAGAATATCTGGTGTAAATGGTTTAGAAATAAAGGCAGCTATATCAAATTGCTGTAATTCGGTTTTTACTTTTGCTTTATCTTCTCCTGATAATGTAATAATTGGAATATGGGCAAACAGATTATTTTCTTTTACTTCATAAATAAATGTAGCCCCAGATTCTCCTTTTAAATTTAGATCTGTAATAATAACATCTACACTATTCTTTTCTAGAAAAGATGACGCATCATTTATCGTCCCAAAACAATGTACATTGTACTTCAGGGATAATATATTCTTGATAAATTTTTGCATAAACTTATCATCATCAAGTAATAGAATATCTGTGCTCATCTTAAAAAATAGTATAAGGGTTAACAAGAAGATAAACACTGATCGTCTTGAATAAGTTCTATATTCAGAAAATCAAGAACGTTTTGTTGTATTACTTTTTGTAGCTATTGTTCTCAAAAGTTAATCTATTCATCTTTTGAAATTTAAAGTATTTATGATACTAATTCTTAAGCTGTTTACTTTTTATAATCTAATAACAAAATACACTTATTGTTGCTGCCCTCCAATAGATTCTTTTTATAGTGCTTAAATACAGTGTGTTATAAATAGATTTTGAAAATTATTCTTACTAAATTCATCATGTAATTTAAAGACTAAAATTAACTATAATGAGGATACTATTTACACTCCTTTTTCTCTCTATTTCTCTACTATTAACAGCACAAGAAGAAAAACAAAAGCCATTTACACATCCCGTAGAATTTAAGTATGGAGGGTACGTGAAAACGGATTTTATGTATACGAATTATAAAAATGGTTCTGTCAATAAAAATAGCATCATTAGAGATTTCCTTTTCCCTCCACAGATTCCTGTAGGACCTGAAGAACATTTTCATGATACTTATTTTCATGCGAAAGAATCAAGGTTCAATTTTGATATTACTAGTGAAATATTGGGTAAAGAAATTCATTCATTTCTAGAAATGGACTTTATGGTTTCTTCTCAAGGAAATGAAAATGTATCCAACTCTTATTCTCCAAGAATTCGACATTTTTATTTTGAATGGGGAAATTTATTAGTAGGCCAAACTTGGAGTAATTTTATGATTGTAGTACTCCCTAATGATATTGATTTTACAGGTGCTCCAGAAGGTTTAGTATTTATTCGACAAGCATTAATTCGATATAAATATAAAAACTGGTCTTTTGCTTTAGAGAATCCGACATCACTTACTACTACAGATGAGGTGACTAACTTACAATCTAAAAGTGGTTACATTCCAGCATTGACTGTTCAAAAGAAATTCCCTCTTAAGAAAAGAGGATACGTCGCTGTAAGTGGTATTTTAAGAACAATTGTAAGTAACTATCCTGATAAAGCTAGAAATGCAGGGTTTGGTATCTCAACAGGAGGGTTAATTAAAATTGGAAATACAAAAGATGACTTACGATTTATGGGAACTTATGGAACGGGCTTAGGTCGTTATATTGCTTTTGGAACACTTGCAGGCGCCTATTTTAATGGGTCAGAATTAGAAAATATCCAATCTATAAATGGTTATATCGCGTACAATCACTTTTGGACAAATAAATTAAGTTCTTCCATAAACATTTCAGGTTTACACGGTTTTAATCCAGATAATATTAATCCATTAGCCAATAAAATTGTCTATAGTGCCTCTATTAACTTAAAATATGAACCTGTAACTAGCTTAATGTTTGGGGCCGAATATAATTTCGCAAGGAGAGAAATAGAAAATGGAACAAGTGGATCTTTTAATAGAATTCAATTAGCTGCCGTTTATAAATTTGGCTATCATAATTTCGAAACAGCAGAAAAGTACATCAAATGATATAAAAACCTCTTAACGTTGATACTGTTCAATGTTAAGAGGTTTAATTTTTACCCTTTTGACTTAGTCGTTTAAAGTCAGAGAAGGCGTCCAGGTTCTAGGCTCAATATGGTATTCATCCGACTCAAAAGAATAATAAGAAACAGTTCCATTTCTATCTTCGACAATTTCAAAGTGGAATTGTTCCAACATATTAATAATGCCATTGGCGTGTTTTTCGATATCAGTAGAAGTAATTTCTCTGTCAAAATGAAGACTTTGATGATCTACAGAAAAGTGTTCTTCCTCTGTCATTGCTCCAATATACATTACTGGTAATTGCGTTTTACTGTCAATAATGTATAAACCTTGATATTGCTGTGCAAGGGAAAATGTAACCGACGAAAGGGTTAATAGTAATGTGATGATAATTGATTTCATAGTTGTTAAAGGTTATGATTCTCTTATAAAAACAACAAGAAATTATAAAAAGATCCTTTTTAGTAGAATTACTTTATTGTTATTCAAGAATAAGTAGTCTTTTATTAATAATCAGAAGCTAACACATTGTAAATCAGTTGATGATTAGTTAAATTATTTCTCTGAAAATTAACTATATATAGATTATCATTCACTTCATCTTTTTGATCAATTCTTATTGATAAAGTCGATTAATCTAACTAATAACTCATTATCATTCTGATGAAAAAACTTGTCTTTTTTTTCGCAATAACTTTCTTACTTTTTCACCAGAATAACTATGCCCAAGTAGGAGGTGGCGGAGAATCTGGAGGGAAAATTAGACGTACAGATAAAAAGATCCAAATGGTACCTGTTCCATTTTTGAATTACAACAGAACGATTGGATTTGCAATGGGTGGAATACCAATGGCAATGTATAACTTAAGTAAAAAAGATACTTTATCGCCTTCTTCACTCACTGGGGTTCTTGGTTTTTGGTCAACAAATAAATCATGGATGATGATGGGTTTTTCTCGTTTCTTTTTTAATCAAGATAACTATAGAGTAACAGTTGTGGCAGGGCATGGTGATTTTAAATATCAAACCTATTTGGGTGCACCTATTGATATCTTTTTAGATTACGAAGCAGGAGCAACTTTTGCAAAACTTGAATTACAAAGAAGAGTATATAAACAACTTTATTTAGGAGCTAATTATCGTTTTACAAGATTTTCGACCACTTTTGATATAGCACCAGATACCACTGCAGGATTGGACTTACATACTTTAGGATTAGTGACTTCATTTGATCGGAGAAATAGTGTGTATTACCCCACGAAAGGAGAAATTTCAAACATCAATGTTGACATGAGTCCTGAAGCCTTTGGGAATACTATGCCTAATACAAAAATTATGATTGACTTCAATAAATATATTCCATTTCGAAAAGGGAAAGATATATTGGCCACGCGTCTTTTTGTGGGTTTTGGTGTGGGTGACTTAAGTTTCAACCAACAATTTATCGTCGGAATGAGAAATGACATCCGTGGTTATACCCAAGCCAAGTATAGAGGTAATGCGATGTATGATATACAGGCAGAATACCGTTGGAACTTCCATAAAAAAATGGCTATCAATTACTTTTTTGCTTTAGCAACAATCAGTGGAGCAAATGATCCTTCTCAAAACGGTGAAATTTTACCAGGAGGAGGAATTGGTCTACGTTATACTGTTTTTCCCAAAAACCATATGAATGTAGGATTAGATGGAGCCGTTGGTAAAGGAGATTGGGGTATTTATTTTAGAGTAGGCGAGGCTTTCTAACCTCTTTTTATTCATTATAAATCAATCCTCTCAGCTCATATTCTTTAACAATCACATTGGCTTTTGCTTTCAATACCAATGTTTGACTTTCTAAATTCTTTTCTTGGCACTCTGAATAATCTTTATAGCTCAAAAGGCCATTGTCGTACGCATCTTTTTTAATTTTCAATTCTCTATTTCTGAAGGTCATTGCTTGTTGTGCTGTTTTTAAAATAGTCAAAGCATTTTTCAATTCCTGAGTTGTGACCAAGATATCTTTTTTGATTTCTCTTTTATTTTCCTTTTGCTGAATTTGGGCTTGTTGTAATTGAATCTTGGAAATCTCTACATCTCTATTTTTCTTACCCCATTGCACAATCGGCCAGCTCAAAGTCGCTCCAATTAATACATTGGTTTGGGGAATTAATGGAATATTGCCAAAGTAAAAACCTTGTGCAGTTAATGTGATATCTGGAATATGCGCATTTTTGTAATAACTTAATCCAGCTTTTGCTTTATCTATCATTAAGTTTGATTCTTGTACTTTATAATTTTGGGCAATGATTGTAGTATCCGCTTCTACAAGGTTGATGAGCTGCATCACGCCTACAGAATCATAGGAGACTTGTGCAACTGACCATACAGAATCTTGAGGGAAATTTAAAATAGTATTCAGTTGCAATCGATACTTTTCTGCATCAATTTTTGACTGTTGAAATTTTGACTCATGATCAAATAAATCAGCTTGTAAACCAATCGCATACACATCCAATATTTCTCCAGCATCTACGCCGACTTGCACATCTTTGAGTTTCTTTTGAATTAATTCAATCTGTTCCTGATAGGTTTTTACTTTAGATTCTTCAATAGCGATACCAACATATAATTTTGAGACCCCAGTACGGATTTCTTGTTCAGCTTCACGGTATTTATTTTGCATTATTTTTTGATCAATTGTTTTGACATCACTGCCTGATTTAATCTTAAATATCTGCGAAATAGGCTGATAGATACCCAGATTGGCTACACCCAAAAATGTGTTATTTTCCGCCAAGGTAAATTCAGCACCAAAAGGAATATTTGGTACTTCACCAATCAACGGTAATTCATTGACAGACAAACTAGCATCTGTAGTCCTTTCCGTATGATAATACCAAAAAACACCGCCATCCAACATTACCGTAGGAAGATAGTTCGCCGTCACTTTATCGACTTCTTTTTCCTTTTTTTGAATCTCTAAAGTAATCAATTGAAGATCTTGATTTTGTTGCTTCGCGATCTCTACACATTCCTCTAATTGAATCACATTTTGGGCTTGGCTAGAGTTGGGTAGGAAGAAGAAAAACAGTAGAATGATTGATGCTCCTTTTGCAATATGTTTTTCTAAAACATCCGTCGAACCAAATTTCCAATACAATACGGGAATCGTTAACAAGGTCATAAACATAGAGAAAATTAAGCCGACTGCTAAAACAGTTGCTAATGGAGCCCACATTGGAGAGCCTGAAATAATCATAGGAGTTACACCAATGGCAGCGGCCATAGTTGTCAAGAAAATAGGGCGAATTCTTCTTTTACCGGCACCAATTGCAGCTTCTTTAATCGTGTGATTTTCTTTTATTACTAATTCATTTGCAAAATCCACAAGAATAATGGAATTACGGACAGACACTCCAACTAAGGATGCCAAACCAACGAATGCCGTAAAACCAAATGGGTATCCTGAAAGTAATAATCCGAAAAAGGCACCAAATACACTCAAAGGGATAGCAGCTAATACAATTCCTACTTGATTAAGCGTTTTAAATTGCATAAGAATGACCAAGAAAATAATAAACACACAGTAGAGAATAACCTTATTCATTTCTGCAAATGTTTCTCTTTGGCTTTCATCTTCTCCACCAATTTCTAAACTATAGCCATGCGGCATGGGGTAAGCATCCAATTGGTCTCTGATGGAATTCAATACTTGAGAAGGAAGGACATCCTCTTTTGTCATCGATTGTACGGTCAAAGTATTGACGCCATTTCGATGTTTGATATTGGATGGCATCCAAGCTGGTGAAATTTCAGCCACTTCCATTAGCGGCATACTAGCCCCCGATATAATACTTGTCACATAAAAGTTTTTGACAGCTTCAATGTCTTTATTTTTTACATTTTTATCTTGAATAATAATTGGCAAAGCTGTATTTCCTTCCCATAATGTTCCTACAGGAAGCCCAGAATACGCCACAGTCAATTGCCTCATAATTGTAGCTTCACTAATACCTAATTGATGTGCTACATTTTTATATGTGTTTATTTCAATGCTTAATTCATTTTCAAAATGGTCATTTCTGACATTAAATGAATAAGGAGATGCACTTAGAATAGCTTCTATATCTTTCGCAATACTTTGAATTGTAGTATAATCTTTCCCTTTAATTCTTAATTCAACAGGCGCCTCATATGGAGTTCCTTGCTGCATTTTTTTGACATCGATAACAGCCTGAGGAAATTTTTCAGGCAATGTGTTTTCCAATTCAACAACCCATTCTTCAGTAGCTTCAATTGATTTTGTATTGATAAGAATTTGAGAAAGGTTTAATTGTGGAAATTTAGGAGCATAATTGTAATAGAATCGAGGAGAAGAAGTACCAACAAATGAAGCATAACTAACCAACTTATCATTGCCATCCAAATGTTTTTCAATGGCTTTTGTTACACTGTCAGTTACTGCTAAATCAGATCCTTCTTTTGTTCGAATTTCAATAACAAATTGATTTCGTTCTGCTGCAGGAAATAATTTCTGTTTTAATAAAAAATATAAACTACCTCCTACGAGAAAGGAAAGTATAGAGAAAGCAAATACAGATCTTGGATATTTAAAAGAAAGATCAATCATATGATCAAAAAATGCTTGTAAGTAATCCAACATAGATTTTTTATCAGCCTCTTTCTTTTCGAATTTCTTTTTGATAAATGTATAACACAAATACGGTGTCAACATCATCGCCACTAAGTAGGAGGCATTAATAGCAATTGCAACAGTTATCGGTAAGGAGTGAATAAACTCACCTACAGCACCCGATAATGCAATCAATGGCAAAAATGCTCCAGCAATAGTCAAACCAGCTGTAAAAACAGGGATTTTTAGTTCATCTGCAGACATCCAAGCCGCTTCATAAGGATCATGATCTTCTTCTAATTTTTCAACATAATTATCTGCAATGACAATTGCATCGTCCACTAACATTCCTAATACAACTATCAATGAAGCTAATGAAACTTGCTGTAATTGTATCCCTAAACCATCCAAAATACCAAAAGTAAAAGCAACGGTAACTGGTATAGCCAATGTAGCAATAAGGGCAACTCTAAATGGTAATAAAAGAAGGATAACAATGATTACAGAAACAATAGCAATGAAGAATTCACGAATAAAATCATTGATACTTTCTCGTACATTTTCAGGCTGATTCACAACATAATCAATAGTGACATCGTCTGGAATATCTTTTTTGAATGTATCGATCATACCTTCCACTTGCTCTCCAAAATCAACGATATTGAAACCATTTTGCATTTCCATTGAAATCAAAATAGAATTCGTGCCATTTACTCTAACTTCTTGATGATTGTCCTGAAATCCTCTTTTAACTTCGGCAATATCTTTAATACGAATCGCATCCCCAGCAGCACCCTTGGCAATGATTTGATTTTCGATATCTTCTTTGGTGGCAAATTGGTGCGTACTAATAAATTTGGTATTTAGTCCATTGACTTTCATACTTCCTGAAGGAACAATCATATTTTCTCCGGAAAGTGAGGCCAATATTTGGGGTGTATAAATTTTATATTGACTTAGTTTTCTGTAGTCTACATTGATATAATAACATTCCTTTTTGGAGCCTAATTTTTTAATTTTTGATAAAGAAGGAATTTGTCTTAATTGATCACAAAGGTCATCTACATATCCTTGGATTTCTCGGCTACTTCTATTTTTACTTTGAAAAGAAACAAGCAAAGCTACAGTATCCCCAAAATCAGATTGTACAATGGGACCCACAACTCCTGATGGTAATTCAGCTAAACGTAATAAGTTGAGACTGTTTTGAAGTTTAGACCAAAAAATATCCGCCTGCGTAACATAATCTTGTAATTCTACTACGATATATAATACACCCTCACGAGAATTCGAATACGTTTTTTCCTTATTGACTTCTTCAAAACTAAAGAGAACATCTTCAATCTTCTTTGTTACTTGTTTTTCGACATCAGCACTACTAGCACCGGGAAAAAAGGCAACAACTAACCCTTCTCGAATATTAAATTTTGGATCCTCTCGTCTAGGCATTGTTTCCAATGAAAAAATACCATACATCACAATCAAAAAAGTGATAGTTAGGATAATCTGCTTATGATCTAGTGCTTGTTTTACAATTGACATGTACTCATTTGTTATAGTTTAACAGCACTTCCATCCATCAATTTTAATGGAGGATTTAATATTAATTCATCATTGGCATAAATTCCTTTTTCGATGATGATTTTATTTCCAATGATTTTCCCTGTAATCACTCTTTGTTTATGAGCTAAGCCTTTCCTTTTGAGGAAGACATAATTGAGACCGTCAATATCTTTGATGATAAGTTGAATTGGAATGCTTATTTTTTCCTCCTGATCATTTTCAAAAACTTGTACTTGACAAAGCATGCCATCTTTAAATTTATCACCTTGGTTTTCTAAAACCACATCAAGTTGGAATGTTCGCGTCATTTTTGAGGCTGTAGGACTTACCGTTCCGACTTTTCCTTGGATTGTATCTTGAGTAGCGTTTATAATTACCTTACATGTTTTGTCTAAATCAACATGATTAATTTTATTTTCTGGAATACCTACAGAAGCCAAGACAGTACTGTTGTTGATCACCCGAACGATAGGTTCGCCCTTAGAGATTCCGCCACCATTTTTCACCCATATTTTACTTACTTTTCCATTTACTGCAGCTCTAAGCGTAGTATAATTTAATTTATTTTGATAGAGAGTATAATTGGATTCTGCTTGTTTTTGCAAGAACACAACTTTATTATAATCAGCTTCTGCCAAGCTACCAGCTTTGTACATTTTGGTTAACCTTCCCAACTGATCATTGGCTTCATCTAGTTGAGCCTTGGCAATTTTTACAGCTTCTTGATAGTCATGAGTGTCTAATCGAGCCAGAACAGTACCTTTCTTCACCGATTGTCCTTCTTTGACATTTACAGAAATTAATTTACCATCAATTAAAAAAGAGTGATCATGCTTGCCTTCCGATTTGATTTCTCCAAACAATTCCATGGAAGATTGAACTTCTTTGGGTTCTATTTTCTCTACTTTGACAGTATAGATTGGTGCTGACTTTTCTTGAAATTCTTTCTTACATTGAAAAAAGATAATCATGAAAATCATCACATAGAATAATTGCTTATGACTGATCATTGGGTTATAGTTTTTAGGTTAATCTAAAATAATGAATTCTTGGGTTTACTCTATAAACAGCCAACGATCATGCTAAAAATACTTAAATTTTTCATATGGAACCAATGGTTAGTATTCAATGTTACTGGAATTGAGGTTAATAATTTAGAAACATAAGGTGTTAAAATTCTAATGATTGTTTTGTTATAGGGAAGAATTAATTAAAATTGGTGGCTTAAAGCAAATTTCTTTTTTTTTTACTTCCTATGCTACGTTACTTTATTCTTGGAATTTTTTCCATACTATTTTTTTCATGTGAGGAACCTATTGCACAACAATATAATTTAAATCTCTCTACTGGTATTACTCCTTTTTTTGAAGAAGGAACGGAAGAAAATTCTAATTTTAATTCCTTTTTGGAGAAGTATTTAATATCTGAACATATTCGTTTATTTAAAGAAAATGGTGATGGCTATTGTGAGATGGTTAATTATATCTCTGTATTTAGTGACCATAGAGCTACAGAAAATTATGATCCTTTTCATCATGAATTAACAATATCAAATTTACCCAAAGGTCGATATGTAGTTTCTGTGAGAAAGAGTAATACTGATAGCTTCATGAATGAGTCTTATGAGGGTAATTTTATTGGTTATCAGCAATTTGAAATTACAGATCAAGATGTAAATATTCAAATAAACACATCTTCAAATCAATCATTAATAAAGATAATAGACACATCTCAGATGTCAATCGACCCAACTGATATACAAAGTTCAGCAAGAGTAAACTTTAAAAAAGGGATTTATCAAACTTTTGAGTGTACAGATGTTGGTATTCGACTAAATACAGATATAGATTTATATAGTAGGTCTTATAATAAAGACAACGCTTATCTTAATGTTTCAAAAAACTATGTTTTAACATATACTGGAGAGGTAAACTATATTGAATTAACGTATTGGGGAGGTCCATTGGTAGGTCAAGTTTTTAAGTCAGTTTACCTTCCTGAAGACTTTTTACTGGAATCCAATAAGCGTTACATTTTTAAATTGGATTATGAAAAGGCGTTTAATGATGAAGAAGTTATCGTCAATATCATTGAAGAAGATTAAAAAAATGCTGTACTTAAACAAAAAGCACAGCATTTTTTTATTTGGTTAATAGATCATTCTTCAAAGACTCATTAAAGGAAAGGTTACCAATAAAAATACTCAAAAGAATTTTCTGAAAATCTTTACTTTTAATAGTTCCCATTGGAATACTATTTCTTGACATGTCAATACTATTTCCTTGACAGGCAAACCGAAAATGATCGCCCACTTTTATTTCCTCTTCAAATACAGTTAAAAACTGCTCTATTTCTTCTTGAATTATTTGAATATTTCCTTTGTTAGCATCTTTAAAATACGATTTAAATCTCTTATTAATGGAAATGAGATTTTGAGGAATGATACCTTCATATTTACTGATATTATCGACCATGTCTTTCAACTCGCCAGACTTTATCAGTTCTAAGTTTTCGTTGTGAACCTTTTTAATCTCTTTGATGGTTTTATCGGACTGAAACTGATTAGATGTGATGACTAATTCAATCATTTTGGAGTGTTCATCATAAATAATTTTGATAGGATCATCAGTTCTTTCAAAAACATATAGACCACATACAAATAATTTAGAAATGCCCTCTGTATGCATTCCGTGTCCGTTTAGTTTTAGATTTTCATTGTTTACGGTGATCACATTAGGAAACTCAACATTCCTAAAAATGCTGACGTTGTAGGTTTGTTCTTGTGCGTTTACATGGAAAGCACAGGTTAGGAGTAGTATAGTGTAAATTAAGTTTTTCATTTAGAGAATTCTGAAGTACAAAAATGAAATTTTTACAATAATTCAAATTATTATTCACTTTTTTGGTGAGGATGATCACCACTTTCAGAATTTTCACAAATGATTAATTGACAAGCGTATTAAACTCTTTGACAACCGCTGACAATTGATCCGCAAGGTTTTTAAGTGGGCCGCCAATTTCATTTGCTCTTTTTTGAATTACTTCTGCGACTGAATTGTAATACCACATTTGTTGCTCTTTTCCAGCATTGAAACGATGCCATAATTCTTCTCCAATTTTTCTATAATCTTCAATCATCATCAAGGCATTATCCAATTTATCAGCTGTAGCAATTAATAACTGATCTTCTGTGGCATCTTGTTCTAAATATCGGATGGTGTATTGTTTTCTGACCTGCCAAGGCAAAGATTTATTTGGTTCAGATTCTCCAATAACCAAATCCAAAACTTCTTCCCCAAAGGTGAGTGAAATCTCCCTTTTAGAAACATCAGTATCTTCTAATACATCATGTAATATTCCTGCTGCAATTAAATTTTCATGTACATTCAAATCACATAAAGTCTTCATTACATTCATCAAATGATAGATATATGGAATATTTGTTCCCTTTCTGTACTGCCCTTTATGTGCACGAGCAGCAAATTCAATCGCTTTAAAAATCATGATAATTGGTTTCAGTTTGTGATAATTATTTGCTTAATAGCCATTCTAAAGCTTCTACTTCATTGGTAAAATGTTGAATCATAAAAGCTTGTTGTTCATTGGCATCATCCATTACTTGATCAAAAGAAACTTGAGCGAAGAAATCTTCAGAGACAATCCAAGCCATTTTCTTCAGACCAACTTGTTCCACCAAACCCACAAAACGCTCATTGATCCATTCTTGAGTTTCAGGAATTACATTATAGAAAGCCTCTTTTGTGTCCACTAACATTCTTGAAGGAGCGTATTTCTCAGTGATATTCATTTGTTCAACAACTTCATTTCTATAGGCTTCTTCGGGCATGTCGAGTGGAGTTGTCCAAACAGTTTTCAATATTTGATTAGATCTATTCCATAAATTTTCGTGATAATCACTTTTATAAACTGATTCAAAATGCATAATAATATCAGGAATTTCAAAAACACGCTCAAGGTAATAAAATTCTCGTTTGTAGCGGACATAATCTTTTTATCCTTCTGTCATATGTAAGAATAATATAATTGTGCCCTAGAATTACGTCAATTATATATAAATATCACTCATTTTAACTAGTTATTTCAGTAAGATTGAATCAAAGTGATAAAGCTTATTTAATAATTCAAGATTAAATGTTTAACTATTACTTTTAGTTATTAAAATCACATTACTTTTAGGTAATATATAACTTATTTCTATCTCTTATAACTAAAAGTTGGCAACGACTCGCTTGTAAATTAGTTTAATTAATTATAACGAACGATTTAAAAACCTTACTCCTATGGAAAAGTCTAACTTAAATACAATCGAATTTTTAGTTTTTGCAGAGCAATACAAACAGCATACAATTGAAGAAATATTTGTGCATTTAGGTATTGAAATTTCTAATGCAGAACAAATAGAAATGGAACGTTTATTAGTCAAACATGGACTAGTGAATTTTATAAATCACTCACATAAAGGAAGTTATTTTGAGTTGAATCAATATGGTAAAGGCCTTTCACTACTCCTTTTAAAAGAAAGAACAACTTCTCATCTAAATTAAAATTTTCACTTTTAAAAGATGTTATCCTGATAGCTTTTGCTAAGTAAAGATTATATGAAAAGACACAAATAATATAAATGAGTTTGTTTTTTTATTTCTGTACCCAACAGGTAATCATTATTATTTTAGTTATACTCTTTGTTTGAATAATGTAAATTGGATATTATATTTATTATTCCAATGTGTGTCTAATATTTTTTGTATATAATGGATTCTAAATTAATTACGCTTCAAACTAATACTTTACTAATTAGATATTTGGTATCCAATTTTGATACATTATTTATAATAAAATTTGGAATACAGAATTAATTACACATTAAAATGACCAAAATTTTTGTGGAAAAGAACGAAGAAGAGGAGAAAGCAATACCTCATAATTGGCGTCCAATTTTTGCTGATATTGTACAATGTTTTGTAGAGAAAGATTATGGTTGTAAACGACAAATAGAATATTTAAAACCAGTTTCAGAAACTACAATAAAACAAATAAAAGATTATATCGAAGATTATGGTGAAACCTTAATAGAACTACCAGAAGAATCTTGGGAAACATCAGTTTATATGTATTATGGAGATTATTGGAATGTTTATGTTGATCTATTTACTGAAAATGAAGGTTTAAGTGATCTTGTTTTAAACTTAGAAGTAAGAGAAGTTAAAGAGCAGTATGAAATAGAAATACAATTGGTATTTGTACCTTAAAAGAGTGATAGATCATTTCTGAATAATAGAAGTGATTCTACGCATGTAAACTTCAGATGGTAAATCTTTTGATAAATACAAACTAAACTACAAATGTCTATAATAATAATAACCTTACTAGTTGTAATAGTTGTAGCGATCTTATCTATTCCAATAGCTTTAGCTTACAGGTTTTATTCTCATCAAAAACAGAAAAATGAAAGTCATCAGTTATTTGGCTTACTAACTTTAATAATTACTACTGTTTTTATAATTAGTTTTCTCATACTATTCTTTTTTGAAGGATTTGGTTTTGGAACTGAATATGATACCGTAGAGATTCCTCAAAAAATAGGTGGGAAGTTAATTTGTAAATCAATTTATAATTCTGATCTACATTCATGGCAATACAATGTTAACTACAAATATATTAATCACAATAATGACACTTTAGATTTTACTTCAGGAGGTTTTTATGGACGTGATTGGAAGATGGATGAACAAATAAAAGAGTATAAAGATTGGTTACTATTATCTACAGGAGCTTGGCATGGAATGGATCGATTGATTATTAAAAATAAATTGACGCATAAATCTTATGTGTATGATTTTAATAAAAATTTCATAGAAAATGACAGTTTATGGAAGACTCAGAATTTAAAATCATACTCCGATGGTAAATTTTCAGAAGTATATATTGAAAGTGTTCATGAAAATAGAATTACATTGAATTATACCATTAGAAAAGATACTAATGAAGTGACGCAATATGTACGCCGAAAGATTATTTATGAATTAGATCATAATAATGGAGCAATCAGAATTACAAGTATACAGTAAGATTTCTTTGCTTTTTCCAATAAATAAAAAATGCTATAAATTAATCATCAAAAAGCTTAATTGAATGAAATAAAGAGATTTTATTCAATAAGATTGTATCTTAATCTATAATTAAAACTTCGAATTTTTTAAAGTGACGCTAATAAAATGGACTCAAAAGACATACAAAAAATTGAGCAAACTTTGAATATTGAACTACCTGTTCATTATGTTGAATATGTCAAAAATTTTCCAACTCTCTTATTAAAACTTAAAGAAAATATTGGTGATTTGCTCTTCTTATATAGTGATGTAGAGCAACTGATCGTAATAAATCAGCATTTGGGTTTTCATCAAACTGATAAGTTTATAAAACAAAAATTTTGTATTGGCGAGAATGGAGGAGGAGATTTTTACCTTATTGATTTAGAAAATCCAGAGAATCAAAAAGTTTACTTCTTTGATCATGAAGAAACAGTTGAAAAACATTATCATCATGAAATTGACTTGTTGGATTGGGATGCTTTAGAATATTCTGAAAACTTAAAAGAGCATGAAAAGGAGGTACTAGAAATCTTTGAACTCTAATATTGTTGTAATAAATAATGGAGTATTAAATTATACCGTTCAAATTGAAATAATAAACACTAAAGAATACACTTTTCTAAGAAAAAAATGATCATACCAAATCAATAGCGTCCTAAACGTTTAAAAAAGTGTGAGAAAAGTTTAAGTATCTCAATTAACTTTGAGTTGCATAAAAAAAACATATTCTCA